>SOIS01000198.1 GCA_004375965.1 Candidatus Cloacimonadota bacterium
ACTGTAATCTGCCAGCCCTGTTAGATGTTTACTATCTAACAGGGTGTAATCAAAGATTTTTGATTTTTTCAAAAATCTTCAAAAAATACTTTGACAAAAGGGAAAATTCATGATATATGATCACAAGATTGAAATAACCTTAAACCATAGAGAGGAGGTGAAACAATGCCAGGAGGAATAAAAGCTGTAAAAATTATTTATCAAGTCCTTGCATGGTTAGGTCTTATTGGTTGTGTTCTCGGAGGAATTGGGATGATGATTGCAGGAGGAGTAATAGGAGCAACTGGTGAAGAGGGTGCAGTTGGAGGACTCGCAGCATTTGCTGGAACGGGTGTATTTTTTATTATTATGGGTGTTGTCGTATTTATTCTCTACTTCATCACAGCAAAAGGAGTTGCTAACAAAAGAAACTGGGGTAAGATACTTGCTATCATCTTTGGAATCCTAATGCTGCCGAACATCCCAATAGGAACTGTCCTCGGAATAGTAATCCTCATTAATATTTTTGGTGAACAGGGTAAAGCCTGGTTCGCAGGCACTGCTGGGGAAACAACTAAACCTACTTAAAATTGATACTACTTCATAGAAATAGATAAAGAGGGGGGCAAAATGCCCCCCTTTTTTTTAAGATTATCTCTTGGAATGGAAAAACTCAATTAAGATTATCTTATGATTGCACAGATTACATGAGAAATTACACAGATTTCTAATAAATCCATTATAAACAAAAGTCTCAAGAATTGTTATGGTACAAATAAAAAAACATAGAAGTTTTACAGAATTACAATTTGGAATAGCAGCTCTGGTTTTGGGAAACAAGGCTATTATTTTCCTTTCCTACGATTTTCTACAATCTATCTTAACATGTAAACAAATGCCCGATTTTTCTGCCGTTCCACTAAGAGTTTCTGAAATGCTTGAACAACAAGAATCATAACTTCATCCGTGTTACTCCGTAGCTGAATTTCCTTGACTTCTCCTCAGCGATATATTATTGTCAAGCAATGCCAGAGCTTCCTGAACTTGAGGTAATAAAAAAGATTCTTAGTAGAGAAATCATTGGGAAAGAAATTGAAGTTCCCGTTTTTGCAAAACCATACATACTTAAGGGGATTTTTCCTGGATATGAAAAATCCTTTCCTTCACGAATAGAAAAAATTGGGAGAAGAGGAAAATTTCTACTTTTCCAACTGAAAAGTAGCATCCTTATAGTAATTCATCTAATGAAGAGTGGCAGGATAAGAATAGTACCTGAAAAAGGTAAGATAGACAAGTTTACTGCATGTTATGCACGACTCAATGATGGAAGGCAATTGGATATTGTTGAATACGGAAAAGAGAAGATGGCGAAGATCTATTTTGTTCGGGATACTGTGAATATTCCAGGATTCAACAACTTAGGAATAGACCCATTTGATCCTTCTTTCACAGAAGAATACTTGAAGACTCAACTCTTTAAAGAAAGGAAGAAACTGAAAATCTTTCTGAAAGACCAGAGGAAGATTGCCGGAATCGGGAACGCTTATGCTGATGAGATATTGTGGGATGCAAAACTATCTCCCTTTAAGTCTTCTGATTTACTTTCAGATAGTGAGATAAAGAACCTTTTTAATTCTATAATAGAGGTTTTAAGAAATAGTATAAAAGAGATTGAAAAAGCAGCGAAGGGAATATTTTTCAAGAAAGAACCGAGGAATTTTATGAAGGTCCATAATAAAAAGGGAGAGCCCTGCCGACGTTGCGGAAGTAAAATTGAATGGGTCTATTCAAAAAAGAATACTATCTACTACTGCCCTCATTGCCAGACAGAGGGGAAAGTCTTTAAAGATAGAAGACTATCAAAATTCCTTAAATAGTTACTTCCTCCGACACTGATTACACTGATCGCCACAGATTAAACTGAGTTATTTATGGAAAAACACCAGAATGTAATATTTTTTCTGTTATAATCTGTGAAAATCAGTGTCAATAATATTTTATATTGCTTTTTTATTGACAATATAATAAAAATCTGATAATAATATTAAAAAAGAAGGAGGTCGAATGGGAGACATAGGGAAGGGTCTGAGAAATATTATTGAGAAGATAGCATACCATATCCCCGGGTATGCAGGTTATCAAAAAAGGGAAAGAAGAAGGGAAACAGATCATCTTTACAGAATGTATCTCGTAGAGAAAATGAGAGAGATAAAAAGGATTTTTGATGAAGTCTCAAATCAAATAACAAACATGGGAAACCTTGATCTGCTTAAACCTGTTGACAGGATTTATAAAAAATTGGAAAAGGTAACAGATAAAATTAGGTTTGCAGGTCATGGATACAAAGGCTTCTTCGATGTAGTGTCTGTGGACTTTCCCGAGCTTGAAAAACTGTACAATTTCGACCTCTCCTTGAACGAAGACATAGGAGCAATAAAAGAGAAGGTTGATATGTTAGCAAAAGCCCTTGATTCCGATACCCTCCTTCCCCACCTCGAAGGATTTATGAAATCAATTGATGAATTTAATGAAAAGATGGTTTCAAGGGATGAAGTTATAACAGCAGTTAGCGGAGGAAAATAGAATGGCAAAATTTTTTGAAGTAATTGAGTTCTTTGACGAAACAGGTGAAGAAATTGTGCACAGGATTCCTGAAACAGGTTCTGGAGAAACACAACTTGGGAGCCAGTTGGTTGTAAGAGAAAACCAGTACGGTGTATTCTTCAGGGATGGAAAAGCACTTGATGTATTTGGTCCCGGAAGACACTCCCTAACAACCCTCAATCTACCAGGTATAAGACGGGTAATTGGTGCTGCATTCGATGGTAAGAGCCCTTTCAGGGTTGAGATTTACTTTGTAAATGGAAAGGTCTTTACAAACTCAAAATGGGGAACACAGGAACCCATTCCATTCAGAGATACAGAACTGCATATGGTTCGATTACGGGCATTTGGAACATACAGTGAGAGGGTAATTGAACCACAACTCTTCATTAATAAGGTTGTCGGTACACAGGGGGTTTATAGAAGAGATGAGATAGAAGATTTCCTGAGATCCATCATCATTGCCCGTCTTACGGATTTTCTTGGTGAGAACCTGAAAAGTATTTTTGACCTTCCACAGCATTACGATGAAGTTGCAGCAGGAACAAAGGCAAGGGTTCAGGATGATTTCTCAAAGTATGGCTTGGAGTTGATTGATTTCTATATAAATGCCATTACACCACCTCAGGATGTCCAGAAGATGATCGATGAACGTTCTGGCATGGGTGCTGTAGGTGACCTCGGTAGGTTTACACAATTTTCGACAGCCAGAGCCCTGAGGGACGCAGCAAGACAAACAGGAGATGGCGGAGCAGGAACTGCAGGTGCAGGACTTGGTCTTGGTGCAGGACTTGGAATGGGTATGATGATGCCAGGAATGATAAGCCAGGCTTACCAACAACAGGGTGCTCAGATTAGATGTCCAAAATGTGGGGCAATGAACCCTGCTCATGCTAAATTCTGTTCAGGTTGTGGGACAAAGCTTGAAATGCCAACAATCAGCTGCCCTAAATGCAAACAACCCGTTCCGTTAGGCAGTAGATTCTGTCCAAACTGCGGTACTTCACTTGCGCCCAAAACCATAAAGTGTCAAAAATGCGGCAAAGACATACCAGAGGGTACAAAATTCTGCCCTGAGTGTGGAAATAGTCTCAGTGCTGCTGAGAAGCCAAAGAAAGAAAGCTAATATTCTGTATTCATTTAGGAAGTACTTCAACTGTGAAAGATGTTAAATATCTTATATAAATATCATTCTAATTTCTTGTTAAAGAGGTTGTTAATTGTTTTTTCTTTCTTGCTCCTCTTGATTCCACCTCTTTTTGGTATCAATTTTACGGGCAACACAGGTTATTCTATCCCTATTGGGAACTGGGCAACCCATCATAATTCTGCTCCTTTCATATCATTTGGAACAGATTTAATAAAAAAAGACTATCTATCCTGCGGCATCGGTTTTGATGTTTCCTCATTTCCAGGAAAACTTAACAGCAATTATAATCTACAGATTTTCTCTCTTGGAACAGGTATAAAACTCTATCCCCTCTTTTTTGTGAAAAATCATAATCTTTTTATAAATAGCATACTTTCTTATGGTTTTATGGAAAAAAAGCTTCGGAACGCCATTGAGAAAGGAAGGGACTTTAGCATTTCAACACTTATAGGTGCAGAGTTGAAAATAAGTGAAAATTGGCTTATTTCCTCTTCTTTCGGTGAGAAGCACTTTGCGGGTGGAATAGATGTATTGATCTTTGCTGTTGGACTGGAGTTTAGGAAATGAAAAAATTACTCTTTCTTGTTATATTATTGTTTCAGTTCTGTTCATACGAAAATCCTTTCACTGCAAGAATAAAAAGTGACTATATTCCAATAGATAAGAGTGGTAATTTCTGGATATATAAAAACACAGACGGAAGTGTAAAATATTTGGAAGTAAAGGAAAATGAAACAAACATGGAAAAGGACAATAAAGAAGTTATCATTCTTGAAGTGAACTATGAAGAAACATACTGGTATAAAGGGGAAGGTTATGTCTCAAGGTACAGGGATATTGAGATAAATTTCAATGGTGAACTTTTCCCCGTTGAAAATAGATGGCAAAACTACATTGAAATCCCCCTTGTTAAAGGAAACTCCTGGCAGGACATATGGGAGGATACACTTATATTTTTTAACCAGCCTCTTTATAGAATCGATAAAATAACTGGATCTGTTGAAGGTGTTGAAATTGTAGAAACAGAAGCAGGTACATTCAAAAATTGCTACAGGATAAAATTTTACACTTTCGAAAAAATCAGTTCTGTTATAATAGGTGATTCTATTAGTGAAGATACATATTATGAATGGTATGCACCTGATATTGGTCTTGTAAAGTCAACAGAAGATAATGAAAACTGGGAGTTGACAGATTATGGAAATAAGGAGGAAGGGGATTAGATGTGGAGACCAATGATATACTCGGTCTTGCAATCTTCATTCTTTCCTTTCTTTTTATCTCATTTTATCACAATAGAAAAACTGTAATCCTCTGGGCGGGTGTTCTTCTTCTCTTTGTTTTCAGATTAATATCATTCCACAGTGCAGTAGACGCTATTAACTGGAATGTCATTGGAATTTTCTTGGGAACTGCCATTGTTGCAGAAGTTTTTATTATATCAAGTGTTCCTGCATTAATTGCGAATAGACTGGTTTCGAAAACAAAGACTGTCGGCTTAGCAATCCTTTTTGTCTCTGCATTTTCAGGATTTATATCAGCTTTCTGTGAGAATGTTGCAACAGTAATGATTGTCGCACCCATAGCCTTTGAAATCTCCAAAAAATTGAAAGTTTCTCCTGTCCCCTTCTTAATTGCTATTGCAATAAGTTCAAACCTGCAGGGAGCAGCAACACTTATTGGTGATCCGCCAAGTATGATACTTGCAGGATTTCTGAATATGAATTTCAATAACTTCTTTTTCCTTAATGCTAAACCAGGACTTTTCTTTGCTGTAGAACTTGGGGCTATTGCATCTCTTTTCGTTCTTTTCCTTGCTTTCAAGAAATTTACCCAGAGAACAAGAAAAGTAGAAGCACAGAAGGTAAAAACCTGGGTACCTACAATTATTCTTATACTAATGACATTAGGGCTCATAAGTATTTCCATCTTTGGTCTTGATTTCAACAAATTCGGTGGTATTGTCTCCGTTTTCTTTGGCTTTATTGCTATTACCTGGTATGAAATTTTCCACAAAGGAAGCGATAAAAGGTTCGGATTACTGTTAAGATTTGATTGGGAAACGCTCTTCTTCCTCTTTGCAATATTCATTCTTGTCGGAATGCTGAGCGAGAGAGGTATCATTGAAAGAATTGCTCATATTGTCTTCGCAATCACAGGAACGAATAAGTTATTTGCTTTTCTTATCCTTGTATGGACTTCTGTTTTTCTCTCCGCCTTTATTGATAATGTTCCATATGTGACAGCGATGCTTCCAGTAGGAATAATTCTTTCAAAGAGTCTCGGTATAGAACCCTATCTACTCTGTTTTGGTATTGTTATCGGTGCTTCCATCGGAGGAAATATTACACCATTTGGGGCATCAGCAAATGTAGTTGCTGTTGGAATGCTCAAAAAACAAGGACACAAGGTAACATTCTTCGACTTTTTAAAACTCGGGCTTCCTTTTACTATTATATCAACCCTTGTTGCAACACTATTCATCTGGTTCTTCTGGAGGTAAAACACAATATTATTACCGCAAAGTTCGCAAAGACCGCAAAGTTTATTTTATTTTTCTATTTTCCTAATTACTATTTACTGTTTACTTTCCACTCTGATACTCTGATTCTCTGATAATCTGCCCTCTATCTTCTCCCTACGCCCTACTCCCTACGCCCTACGCTTTACTCTCTACGCCTTACGCTTTACTCTGTCCTGAGCCTATCGAAGGGCGCCTTACGCTTTACTCTCTGCTCCTCTGATCTCTTAAAATATCTTGACTTTTTCTGATATGTTTTGTATAGTTTAATATATTATGGAAGGCAATAATGTGATTAAAGGAAGGGTGTGGGTTATAAAGGATGAAAGAGGAAATGCCATTGATAGTATCGATACAGACCAGATATTTCACAATAAATTTCTAACCATCACTGATAAAGAAAAAATGAAGGATTACGCTTTCAGTAACCTAAGTGGATGGATAGATTTTCCTTCCAAGGCAAAGGAAGGAGATATTCTTGTAGTAGGGAAAAATTTCGGAGCTGGTTCATCAAGACAGCAAGCGGTTGATTGTTTTAGTTCACTCGGTATAAGAGCAATAGTGGGGGAATCCTTTGGGGCAATCTATAAAAGAAATGCAATAAATTCAGGATTTCCTCTAATTGAGTGCCAGGATATTACCCGGAAATTAAAAACAGGCGATAATATAGCAATAGACCCTCGAAAAGGTGAAATACATAACATTGCTTCAGGAGAGATACTGCAATGTAAACCTTTCTCTAACATCCAGTGGGAGATTTATAAAGCAGGTGGACTGTTCAACATTAACTTAACGTGACCAAGGAAAGGATTACTAACTAAAGAATAATGACGAAGCCCGAAGTATGTATATGACCGCTTCCTAATTCCCGATTTCTAATTCTCAATTAACTGCAAAGATGAAAAAAGAATATATAATTGGTATTGACATCGGTGCTACAAATATCAAGGCAGGATTATTCAATAAGAATGGCGATATAAATGAATGGAGAACAATCCCTTCCTTGATTGAAAAAGGAAGGGATCCCTTTCTTAAAAGAATTACAGGTCTCGTTAAAAAATTTGAAAAAGATAGATTAGATATCTTCTCCGTTGTTGGTGTTGTCGTTGCAGGAATTATTGACAAAGAAAGGGAATATATTATTCATTCACCCAATCTATGGGGATGTGATAATTTCTACATTAAAAAGGCATTACAGGAGAGACTCAGCAGAGATGTTATTATAGAAAATGATGCAAATGGAGCTGCACTCGGTGAGTTATGGAAAGGAGGGGGAAAGAGCCTTAAAAATTTTATGCTGTTAACACTTGGAACAGGGCTTGGAAGCGGGCTTGTATTAAACAGGAAACTGTGGGTTGGAGAGGATGGAAGCGCTGCTGAAATGGGGCACACTAAGATCGTTCCTGGTGGTCTGAAATGTGGATGTGGTGCAAAGGGATGTCTTGAGATGTACTTTTCCAGTCAAGCAATAGAACGGCTCGTAAAAAAGGCTCTGAAGAAGGGAACAAACACCCTGTTGAGGAAATATCCACTTTCAAGAGCTACTTCACCAGAGATTGTATACAAAGCGGCAAAAAAGGGAGATGTTGTTGCTATTAATGTCTATCGTGAGATTAGCAGATATCTCGGTATTGCAATAGCAAACGTAATAAACCTGCTTGGAGTTAGAAGTATTATATTGAGCGGAGGAATAAGTAATGCTTATGACCTCTTTATTCCATTTTTAAGGGAGGAAGTTAATAAAAACCTTTTCTATCCCTTTTTAAAGGATTTTACTATCCTCAAGGGAATCTTAGGAAACAAGGCAGGAGCGACAGGAGCAGCTTATTTAGCCCTGCAAACACAGAAAAAAACAAAAACACATTAACAGGGATTGGAAGAGAACTTACGAGATAATAAATTAAAAACTAAAAAACGAAATAATGAAAAAATATCTTATTATTCACGGACATTTTTATCAGCCCCCAAGGGAAAATCCATGGATAGAAGAAGTAGGGAAGGAACTACCCGCCTATCCCTATCATAACTGGAACGAAAGGATAACAGCAGAATGCTATAGTCCAAATCTCAATGCTATTGTTCTCGACAGTGAGAAAAATCTTCTTGATGTGATTAATAACTTTCAGATAATAAGTTTTAACTTCGGTCCAACGCTTCTCTCCTGGATGGAGGAGAATGCAACTGAAATATATTCAAGGATTTTGAGTTCGGATAGGGATAATGCAATTGCTCAGGTGTATAATCACATCATTATGCCTCTTGCATCAAGAAGAGATATGAGAACAGAGGTTCTGTGGGGGATAAAAGATTTTGAACACAGATTTGGAAGAAATCCAAAAGGGATGTGGCTTCCTGAAACAGCAGTTTCAAACGAAGCACTTGAGGTCCTTGCCGAATGTGGTATAGAATTCACAATCCTTGCCCCTCATCAAATAGGTAGAATAAAAAAAATAAATGAAAAAAAATGGGAGAAGAAAGAAGAAAAAGAAAAGACATCAGGTATGTTTCTTGTCAGATTAAAAAATGGAGCGTCTATCAAGATTATTACTTACGATGCTATTATATCTCATAAGGTATCTTTTGAAGGTTTGCTCCACAGCGGAGATAGTTTCCTTGAAGAGATAGATAAAAGATATAAAGAGACAGGTAAAAATATTCTTATCATTGGGACGGATGGTGAAACATACGGACATCACCACAGGTTTGGAGAGATGGCTCTTGCTTATTGTATACGTACAATAGAGTTGCGGAAGGATATAGAGATTTTGAATTTGGAGCAACATTTTGCAATGAATGAACCTGAATATGAGACAGAGATAGAGGAAAATTCATCCTGGAGTTGTATCCATGGTATAGAGAGATGGCGTAATGACTGTGGGTGTTCTACTGGAGGTGAACCTGGATGGAATCAGGGATGGAGGAAACCTCTCAGGGAAGCAGTCAACTGGTTAAAAAGTCTTCTCGATGAAATATTTGTAAACGAGGGAAAGAAGTTTATCAAGGATGTCTGGGGGGCACGGGATCATTATATAGATGTTGTGATAAGAAGGAGAGAGGAGAGTATAAATGATTTTATTGTTAGAAATGCTCTTGAAAAAGAACACGATAGTACAGTAACTATCTTGAAATTGATGGAGATGGAGAGGAACGGACTCCTGATGTTTACAAGTTGCGGTTGGTTTTTTTCTGATGTATCAGGCATAGAAAGTATACAGATACTCAAATATGCAGGAAGAGCACTCGAACTTGCACATGATTTAACCAATAGAAATATTGAAGAGGAATTTCTTAAGAAGTTAGAAAAGGCAGAAAGTAATAAACGGGAAGAAAAAAATGGTGCGGTTATATACAATAGATATATAAAACCTTTAATGTTTGACCATAAAAAAGCAATGTGTCACTTTGGAGTTTTTCAATTAATAAATAAACCGCGTAATGAATTCTTTTCTTTCACTATTAATGAGCTGGACAGAAAAGAATCATTCCTCGGAGATACATCCTTATGTATGTCCCATTCAGTCGTGAAATCTTTGATAACAGAAGAGAAAAAAGAGCTTGTGATGGCTGCCCTCCGAATGGGTGGCATTGATTTTCGTTTCTCAATCAAAGAATACGGAAACTATTATGGAGAGATAAAGGAAGAAATCACAAAAAAATTTGAAAAACCAAATATGACAGAGGTAATCAGACTGCTTGACAGAAATTTTGGAGAGGGTTATTTTACACTTGAAGCACTATTGCCTGATGTAAAGGAAGAGATCCTCCAATACCTCTCAGAGGATATTATGACAAGATTCAAAGACGCCTATAACACTGTCTACGAAGAGAATAAGGGAGTGATGGAATACATAAAAAAGATTGGAGGAAAACTCCCTGATGGATTTTTAATAGCGTCACGATACAGCTTAAATGCGAAACTTGATGATACATCTTTGATGTTTGATGAAGATGAGGATGCTGTAAATGAAATTGTTTCATTGAAAAAAGAGGCAAAGAGGTGGAATATTCAATTGGATGAGAAGAGGGTTCTCAAGAGGTTATCCAGACATTTTACTGAAATTGTCAATGATTTTATTGAAAACCCTCAAGAGAAATATCTAAATAGCATTATTCGTAAATTTAGCATTCTTACACATAATGGAATTGGATTTGATACAAGGGATGCCCAGATTTTGTTCTATAAAGCAGTAATAAATGATGAGATAAGAAAAAAGATAATAGAGGCTGTAGGAGAGGATGGGATCATTGCTCTTCTAAAAATCCTTAATATAAGTGCAAAGTCTCTGAAAAAGTAGCCGCAGACTTTAGTTGCGTAGATGTTTACGCACCTTAACCTCATTAGAAAAATTACTAACGGGCAAGAAGGTGTGGCTACCCAAAAACGAAATAAAGAAAAAGGAGCAAAAATGATTAGGTTTATCTTTGGCATCCATATCCATCAACCACTTGGTAATCTTGACTGGGTTATAAAAAAAACAACAGAGAAATGCTATATACCTTTTCTTGAAAAGGTTAGCAACTTTCCTTTTTTCAAGTTTGTTCTGCATATAAGTGGTGTGCTTATTGATTGGTTTGAACAAAACAACCCTCACTATCTTAAACTTGTCAAAAAACTCGTTCAAAGTGGTCAAATAGAGATACTTTCAGGTGGATATTATGAACCTATATTATCATCCATTTCCAAAAGGGATAGAAGAAAACAGATTTCCATGCTTTCTCAATATATCAAAAAACAGTTTGATTATAAGCCCTCTGGTATATGGCTTACAGAAAGGATTTGGGAACCTGATGTGGTAGAAGATATTGCACGCGCAGGATTAAGATATGTGGTCGTTGATGATAGACATTTTATTGTCAGTGGATTTGAATCTTCTGAGCTCCATTCATACTACATCAATGAATTCAATGAAACAAGAATTGCCATCTTTCCCATTGATGCAAAACTCCGTTATCTCATCCCTTTCAGACCACCGGAGGAAATAGAAGAATATCTTAATAACCTCGATAAAGATGGATTTCCTATGGCAATCTATGTAGATGATGGAGAAAAGTTCGGTGAATGGCCAGGTACCCATGCATGGGTATACAAGGATGGTTGGCTTGATAAATTTATTGAAACAATGGGAAGACTTAATGACTACAATAAAGTACAATTAACTACATTCTCTCATGTGTTAGAAGAATGCTCACCTCAAGGGATAGCGTACCTCTCTAATGCATCCTATATGGAAATGGAGGAATGGGCACTACCTGCAAGAAAGATCATCGAACTTGAATCATTAAAAAAGAAGGTAGGTGATTCCCCTTATATTAGAGGTGGACACTGGAAGAACTTCTTCACAAAATACCCTGAATCGAACAGAATGCATAAGTTTATGCTGCTCCTGAGCAGCATTGTTAAAAAAGAAAAAAATAGAAAGGCAGAGAAGCCACTCCTCTTATCTCAGTGTAATGATGCCTATTGGCATGGGGTTTTTGGTGGACTCTATCTCCCCCACCTCAGGTATGAAATATGGAAAAGACTTTCAGAGACACTGAATATTCTTAGTTCAGATATGGAGAAAACAGAGGTGAAAATCCTTGATTTTGATTATGATGGAAAGGAAGAGGTTTGGGTTCATTCAGAATCATCTTCATCCATTTTTAAGCCTTCCTACGGTGGTCACCTTATCCATCACATTCTTTTCTCTTCCGGTAACAACTATCAGAATACACTAACACGAAGGTTTGAGGCATATCATAAAAAGATTAAAGATGCTGCTTTAGAGAAGAGCAATACAGATACGGAAACGAACAATGAGCAGAAAGGGGTACCGAGTATTCATGCTATTGATAAAGAATTAAAAGTCCCTCCCCATATCTTCTATGACTGGTATGAAAGAAATAGCTTTATTGACCATTTTTTCAGTGAAAGCGCAACGCTTGAGGATTATGAAAAATGCGATTTTCTTGAGATGGGAGACTTTGTCAATCAAGAATATACAATTGAACAGGATGGGGAGACTATTGTGTTTTCTCGAAACGGCGGCATATATAAAAGTAATAGGTTAATTTCGACTATATATCTTACTAAAATATTTGCACTTACAGATGGGGACATTAACTGTCACTATATTATTAGCAATGCGGGTGAAAATTCTATAAAGACGCGGTTTGGTATTGAGTTTAATCTATTCTTTGGATTTCTTGCAACTGGGGGCGGAAGGATGGTACTTAAGGGCGAAACTGTTGATATCCTCAAAAAAATATCCCTTGATGATGTAAGTTCCATTGTAGTTTTTAATGATAAGCAAAATCTGCGGTTTGAGATAGTCCTGTCTCGCAATTGTAACCTTTTCTATTTCCCTCTCCAGACAATTTCCCAGTCAGAGAAGGGATTTGATACAACCACACAGTGCCTCTGCTTCCTACCCTTCTGGAAACTCGAGCTTGCTCCTGGAGAAATATATGAAGTCAATGTTAGGTGGAAATTTAAAAAACCGTAAGTTAATATTAAATCTATTTGATATTAAATTTTGTTGCAGATTTACGATCCATTATATAGTGCATATCTAAACACAATGTAAAAGTAAAATCAATTATATGACAGCGAGGGTAAATAGATATACACAGATACAGAATTTATTGTAATTTGCCCATCAGTTCCTGATTGACTAAATTAAAGTATTGATAAATGTTGTATTAAAAGCTTTACGGTGAGGAATGGTGACTAAAAGATTTTGTTGTAAATAATTGTTGACAAAATAAAAAAATTAGTATAGTGTGAACCATAATGATACAGATATATGATACAGATGTAGTTTTTCATAAGGAGTGGTATGCACTTAAAAATATAAATCTAAAAATCGAGAAGGGTGAATTCATCTTTGTCACAGGACCCTCCGGATGTGGGAAAACAACCCTCTTAAGGCTCATGTATATGGATCTCTTTCCTACAAAAGGAGAAGTCATAGTTGCAGGTTTTCACTCCTCAAGTATCAAAACAAAAGAGATTCCCTTTCTACGGAGAAAAATAGGTGTTATCTGTCCGGATTTTAAACTTCTTCAGGACAGGGACGCTTTTGACAACATTGCCTTTGCTCTTCAGGTAACAGGGACGGCAAGAAAATTAATTAAGGAAAAGGTTTTGAAAACACTTGCTGATGTTCACCTGAGTCATAAAAGAGATTCATTTCCATTTCAGTTATCAGGTGGTGAACAGCAAAAGGTATCAATTGCAAGAGCACTTGTCAGAGAACCGTTTATCCTGCTGGCTGATGAACCGACAGGAAATGTTGACCCGGAAAGCACAAAAGAGATTCTTGAATTGCTGAAAGACATAAATGCTTCAGGAACTGCAGTTATAATGGCTACTCATGAAATCCACCTCGTACAGAAAAGCCCCTTTAGGAAGATAGCAGTAAAAATGGGGGAGGTTATCGAAGATACGAAAGATAACCTGAAAGAGGAGATATTTCTCGATAAATTATAATGCATTAGGCGTTGTATAATGTTTATTCTTAGAGAAGCATTCAGGGGATTATCAAAAAATAAACTGATGGCAATTGTGACTTTTGGTGTTATGTTCTTTTCACTTTTCATATTTGGTTTGTTTCTCATCTCAACTGTAAACCTTTTTCTTTTAATACATAGAGCAGAGGAAAAAATCGGAATCATTGCTTTTTTAGATGATTATTTAACAGAGGATGAAATAGCAACATTAAAAAGAGATATATCATCCTTTATGGGTGTAAAAGAGGTTATTTTTGTATCCAAACAAGAAGCATTTGAAAAATTTAGAGAAGAACTCGGTAAAGACTCAGACCTGCTTGAAGCACTTGAAACAAATCCGTTACCTGCTTCTTTTGACATTGAATTGTATGAGAGTTACAAGAACCCGAAAGACCTTAAAAATCTCGCTACGAAAGTAGAAGCAATACCGGGAATAGAAGAGATTAAATATGGTGAAGAATGGGTGAGAATTCTCGATAGGGTTGTAAAAATACTGGTAAGTATTGATCTTATTCTTGGGATAATAATAAGCTTTTCCTCTATTTTTGTAGTTGCTAATACGATAAAATTAACTGTTTTTGCAAGAAGAGAACAGATTGAAATAATGGAACTCGTTGGTGCTACCCATAGATTTATCATTAGTCCATTCCTTGTAGAAGGTATAATTGAGGGTATTTTAGCAGGTGCTGTTGCATGCGGTCTTCTCTTTGGCGTCTATAATTTCTTTGCTGCAAGACTGGGAGATTTTATATTGATAACGAGAGAACTTTTCATAACTGTCCTGGTATTTGGCACACTACTTGGGTATGTTGGCAGTCATATCTCCGTTAAAAAATTCCTGCATGCCCCAATAGGCGCAGAAATCCCAAAAGGAAAATAATCCCACAGGATAT
>SOIS01000064.1 GCA_004375965.1 Candidatus Cloacimonadota bacterium
TCCAATAGCTGTCCAAACAGCTCGCGCACGAGTTATCTCGTCCAATTTCCGTCCGTCTCTCCGCCCATAGTCCGTCCAAAAATCATCCACGCGCTAAGAGCTGTCGCGCGCGCGCTTAAGATCATCTCCCACTTCGTCACTTCACTTCACCTCCTCCTTAAAATCATCCAACCTCATCCATGTAAGCCACCAGTCATCACCGGCTAGGGGCATTGTATAGTGTTCTTCAGCCTTGATACAAGCCTCCTCGTAGTGCTTTTTGCCCTTATGTATGAACAAGTAGCTGTCAGCCTTGGGGTGACCGATGAATGCCTCCTCGTATTTGTTGGGATATGTGTCGCGTGGTGTCTTCAATTCGACTGCTTCACCTTCGTAGAAGAAATCACAGTCTCCGCGATTTTTCTTCCCCTTCATGGTTACATCAATTCCTTTCGCCCGTAGAGAATGGACAATCAAGTGCTGGACATAGATTTCATAACCGCTACCCTCACTATCGACCCAGTCAAGATATTTGTATAGACCCAAACCGTCCACTTCGAAGGAGTTTAAGAATTGTGCTATCTCGCGTAGAACTTCTATCCTCATTCCATCTCAGCCTCCTTGAACTCATCCAACCTTGTTATATGATACTTTTCCCCACACTGCGGATATCGGATATCACCCCGCGCGCGCGCCCCAGCCTCAAGAGATATCTGTGCGCGCGTCACATGAGCGCGGAATCGAAAAATTTTAGACGTCGATTGTGCACATTGTATGCGAGAGGCTGAGAGTTGAGCGCGCCATACTCGTCAGCGGATTTTTTCCAAGGGATTGGTGGATCCTCCCTCGCTCTCCAAAATCAAGATTTTCAGGTTGTAGCTGCAATCGATAATGATCCAGTTGCTTGTAATTGGTATGAGAAAAACATAGGTTTAGAACCGATCTGTGAAGATTTGAATTTTATAAGCGGGGATAGTATCCTGGACCACTATGGTTTAGAGCGCGCGCGCGCGCTGGTGCTTGATCTGCATTACTTTCTTCGCCAACGGGAGAATTTACGGTATCTGTGATGTAAGCTAATACGAAATTTTGTAAAGCTTCTTTGAATTTATTTTGGAATAATAGGGATATCCCTTTCATGTGAAGAGAAGCACCTAGATGAATGCGTCTATCTTCGATTGACTGCTTCTCAAAAAGTTCTGTGAATATTTCATCGTATATTGTTTCAGCTTTTGTGTAATTTTCTAGTGCTAGAAGTCTAGACGCTTCATATTCCTTGTCCCTTATAGATTCCCTCAAAGAAACCGGTATATCAGCTGACAAAAAACCACCGACAGAAATGTGATCTTGACAGTTAAAAAATATTCTAAATCGAGTGCATAAACGCGAAACCATTCCCCTTTTTTCCTGAAACCACTCAGATGATGATTTTAGTGAGGATAAGCGTTAGATTTGAAGATATAAAATTAAAGATTAGTTTTTATTGCGTACACTACTGAAACTTATTACCTCTAAACCCCTGCTTCACAGGAATTTCAAACTGGTAAATAGATTTCAACACCCTTACCTGCCCCCCGCAACCATATCTTTGAATCTGATTTTAGCGAACGCTTCCAGCTATATATTATCTAAGATATTCACTTATTTTTTATTCTTAGTCGATAAATTTGATTCTTTTTTACATCAGCCTGTTTGAAAGAGAGATCTTGCATTAATATTTTATTAGCATACGCAATTCGGGTGATTTTAATGAAAGTAAATGTTTTGAACTACTTTTGACATATGTATAAGTATGAAGTTTAAACATCTAACTTTCATTTTTTTATTATTCTTTTCTTGCTATATTACTCCAAAATCTTTTGCAGGGACTCCGCCTAGAGAGATCAACGCAGAAGGAAAGGACATTTCTACAGGAAGAATTACTCTAGAAGTTGCTGGGGTGTGTGGCCAGGATTATTGGCTTGTCTCACCAATCAACGCTGATTTCTGGGAGGTTACTATCTACATCGAGTCAGAAATGAAAGAACAATATGTACACATTCGTATCATTGAGGTTATAGGAGAATATCCTTACAATTGGGAAGAACAAGATGCCCCTACAATATCTTCGAAAAGTTCAGCGACACTAACCGTTTCATTGGACCCACAAAAAGAATACGAAATCTGGATAAGAGACGGTTATGCAAAACCATTTACTGGTTATATTGAAGAGAACTGGTTTAGCCTGGATCACTTGTCTGCCTACGACTATCTGTTTCTCGACCCTGGTCATTATATAATATTCCAAGAGTCTCACGGAACCACTTTAAATTACGAAAAAGAATTGGAAATGGTGTACCAATATGCAAAAAATGATGGTATGTTCATTACACTTGATTTCCTGGATAGAGAACACTATGATTCTTCTCTATTGGGAGGAGTTCATGGTGATAAAATTGCCATTAATTCTGGATATCCTTCTAAAAACGAGCATGGTTACTGGTATTTGTTGAGTTTACCTATTTCATTTGCAGGAGGTGATATTTGGAAATGGAATGAAGCCGGATACCTTGTGACCTATGTAGGAGAGAGAACAGTAAATGGAATGGTCTTTGATCACTGTATAAAAGTCTCAATAGACAGCACGCAGGTCAATCGAGAACATAGTCGAGGAGAGGGTGATGTATATTTTGCTAGAAATGTTGGCATAATCGAATGGGAACTTAGAAAGTTAAATGGCGAAATCTTTAATTTACAAGTCCAAGAATACGGGGAACTATCCCCCGTAAATGTTTCTGGTAGACTTACATTAGATGGAAGATACTCTGCAACGGGTTACTATGTGGGATTATCTAATTTTCACGAAAACGACGCGAGCAATACGATTGTAGATGAGACTGGGAGATTTTCACTATTAGCATTTGGACATAAAATCACCTTACGATGTGCTAAAGTAGCCGAAAGTGGTTGGCTCGATTTTGATGATCATATAGAATATGAGATTTTTAACATTGAAGGAAACGTCACTGACTTGGTAATATCAATGGGATATCCACCACTCCCAGACAAAGTCAATATCGACAATTCAGCTATCAGCGATGAACGGTGTGACGTGGGCACAATCCAGCAAATTAGCATACATGCTAGTTGGGCATGGGATTTTTCAGACGCAACAAGCATCTACATTTCAATCGACGGTACACCATATTTAACAAATACAACGGGATGGATTAGCTATACCGTTCAATCAGAGGATATTGATCAAAAAGAATGGACTATTACGGATGTCTCTGATTGTGACGAATACAACATCCATATTACCAGCCCCCACGTCATTTGGGATAAAATTGAGATATCGACAGTTGAGGTCACACGACAAGATGTAACTTCAGACGCCATATCGTGGACTGGAAAATACTTATTCAACGATGAAGCCTTCCAAGGTTCAATAATTCTCAATAACACCCTATCCAATAAACAGGTAGAGAAATACGGCTACCGTGTTATGGGAATATCCGATTCAAAATATGGTCTAAAATTCTATCAAGCTAATGATTTCGAAATAATATTTGATAGAGTTTCTCTAAACATTTCCCTAGCAGATAACAGGATAGATGTCGATGAAGAACCAGAAATCGCAGTTTCTGGAATCTATGAATACGATTCCCAACCGTTTCTTGGAAGTATTGAGGGAATACTTGATTTCCCAGCAGATGGAGTTAATGAGTACCCCATCCATATTGAGGGAATCAACGACCCATTATATGGAATAACATCATACACTCAGAACGATGTACATTGCATCTGGGATCAGGTGGTTGTAGAATTTACCCTCTCAGACGGAAGGCTTGACATCGGTGAACAGCCTGAAATTACATACACAGCCTATTACGACTTTGATTCCCACCCCTTTGAAGGTGTCATACATAGAAATGAACCAAGTGATTTAACCCAAGTAGGCGATTTCTCATATTCAGTCGAAAGTATTGACGATACCAAATTCGGATTAACAGTCTTCGTAAGTGAGAATGCCACATGCATTTGGGATAGGGTCAAAATTACTGAGGGAGGAGTCTCGAAAACGGAAACCACGGTTAAAAGGACTGAGACTGTATGGTTCAGAGCAGAATACGAGTACGACTCAGAGCCTTTCGAAGGTCAAGATGGATTGTTATATCTTAATGATGAACCAATGGAATGGTCCCCATCAAATCAGAGGTGGGAGAGTGATTTTAGCTCCGACAGTCCTGAAACACTGACGTTCAAGATAACAGGAATACAAGATGACACCTACGATTTAACCATCTTCGACGATACAGTAGGTGAACAGTCAATAGAGTGGAAACAGGCTGGTATACCTGGATTCCCATTCCATTCAGTCCTACTTGGAGTTCTCATAGGACTCATCATATTATTAAAGACTGAAAAAAGGTTGATTCGTGTATCAATGTGATTCTAAGGAGAATATTTTGATTCTTTTCTGCATCAGACCATTTTTATAGGAGATTACAGAAAATTATTGACAGAGAGTGATCTTTTTGACTGAAACGGCCAGGGTTCGAATCCCACCCCCCGCACTATTTTACTAGTAAACTTTATTTAGATGTATCTCCATCATAGTCACGACTTCAATGGGAAAGACGGAGACCAT
>SOIS01000192.1 GCA_004375965.1 Candidatus Cloacimonadota bacterium
AATGAAAATATCGCCAACTCTAAATAACGATGATGTGCCTTGACGAGCTGACCACGCGGCATCTCGGAGAACACGGTCTGGTGCATTTTCGAATGTGACAGAATAACCTTCTCTATTATGTCGTTCATTAACCTTGCCGAAGATGAAGTACCTGGATCGATTCTTCGGCTCTTCGATCCTTTGTCTCTCCTGTTTGATGGCCTCAATCAAGTGGCTCATTATTTTTTTATGCATACTCATCGGCCACTCCAATCTGCAAATTTTTTATCCGTCATTTCGCATAACGCTATCGGTGTATGCGAAGTTGCAACCGGAGGTCGTAATTTGCGTGAGCGAAGTGTTGTCTTTTACACCGCGTTATACACCTGTGCCGTGCCAAAAGAATAAATTTTCATTTACGAAAAACACTTTTAAACATCAGGACTTTATCAGGAACACGATAGTAAATAATGACAACGCTTCCTTAAAGGACATTTTTCACAATCTAGTTTTCTTGGTGTGCAGACAAGGGCACTAAAATCAAGAATGGCAAGATTAGCTTTGCGAGGATTTTTTCCTGATGCGTATATCTTAGCGATCTCTATAACATGTTTATTCCTTCGACCTTCTTTTGATGTTTTGACTCCGAAATATCTCTTAAATAATCTTACAATATTACTATCAACTATCCACTCTTTTTTGCAATAAGCTATAGATAATAATGCTCCTGCTACATACTCACCTATCCCCGGCAATGCGGTTAGTTTTTTTCTTGTTTCAGGAATCTTGCATTGGTATTTTTCCCTCATTTCTCGTGCTACCAGCGCAAATGCTGGAGTGCGCCACTTTAATCCCAGAGGGTAGAGGATTTGTTCTAACTTTTTATCTTCAGCGTTTGCCACGGCTTCAACATCTGGATATTCTGTGAACAGTCGTTCGTAAACCTGTGTAACTTGGTCTGCCTTTGTTCGCCTGAGCATCATTTCAGCAATTAAAACTTTAAAGGGATCGCGGGTTTCCCTCCATGGATAGGTTCGTCCATTCTTGTGGAACCAGCGAATAATTTTATTCCTGAATATACGGATATCTTTTATAGAAGTAATGTCTTCCGATAATTTATTTTTCATAGATCTTCTTCAGCTCCCTGATAATTATCCGGGCAATGGCACACGCCAGTAAAGGAGGAACTGCATTCCCAACCTGCTTGAATTGTTCAGTTCTGGGGCCTTCAAACTTAAAGTTATCAGGGAACGACTGACACCGTGCTGCCTCTCTAACAGAAAAAGACCTAAACTGATTGATATCTGGATGTATATAATAATGTCCATCTTTACAGATATGAGCAGTGATGGTTGAAGATGGACGATTCCACCATTGAACCTTGAATCTGTCCAGAAATTTATCTAGATGTCTGTGGTTCGGGATAAGGTCAGGCCTTTTTTCCATGAGATCATTCAAAGTTGCAGCACCATTGCCGTTTTTGTGATGCTCGATAAAGAATCTATACCTTTCAAGGTCGCTTTTCATATGCGTTCTTGCTCTGTGATTGAGAACTCCTGGAGAATCTTTTCTCATTTTTATCTGATAGTCTTTCAGATATGTATTGTAATTGTAAGGGACCAACCAGCCATCACTTCCCTCACCCGGTTTCAATACTGGCAAATCACCAATAGCATCATCAATGGTAAGGGGATCCCCTTTTCTATTTTTTAATGCCTGTTTATATAACTTGGTGAATATCTCTTTAATCCCCGGATTTTCATATTCTAGGGACCTTTTATATCCAATGAGAATTAACCTTTTTCTGCTTTGCGGGATATGGAAATCTGCACTATTAAGAATGTAACTGCACGGATCTTCATAAATTTTTTCTAAAGGTGGTATAATTTCGTAATGAGGACTTAATGATGAAAAATCATTCAATATTCTGATAAATATCTTTTTCCCTTCCGCCCTCGCAGTAAAGAGGCCAGGGACATTTTCATAAACAAAAATATCCGGTTGAAGACACTCCAGAATTTCCAGATAATGCCTGTAAAGGTAATGCCTTTCATCATTTTCCATCCCGAACCTGTCTCTCGATCTCCCGGCAAGGGAATAAGGTTGACATGGTGGCCCTCCAAGAAGCACATGGAATTTTGGGGCACCATGGTACTTTTCGCTGGATTCTATTTTCTCAAGTATCCGCTCTATCCCATCCTTTCCAAGTGTTGCCTGAATAACCCGATAAAAAATCGATTTTCTAATATCAGGGTATCCATCAAGAATGATCTCCCGGGAAATTTCCTCCCTGAGATATCTGTGGTATAAATAGCCTTTCTCGAGCTCCTTTAGTTCATTGTATAAATGGCGGGTTCTCAAAGTCTCACATGCCCATTTATTCATTTCCACTTGGGCAATGATATCGAATCCTGCCTGTTTAAATCCTTCACTTAATCCACCACAGCCAGCAAAAAGGTCTATTGCGTAGAATCTACGTTTATTTTTGCTCATCTGTATCTATCCACCAACCAATTTCTCCATCTCAGCTTTTCTGACATCTTCAGGTATTTCTGGCACTCCAATCCGGGCTGATAGAGATGCGTATTTCTGAAGAATATCATCAATCCATGGTGAGTCAACCCGGCATATCCTCTCCCAGTCTGTAGGTTTGATTTCAAATGAATCAACATACTGAAAATCAAAAAGCAGATGGAAGTACTCTCCAGTGTCCTTGCTTTCTTTAAGAAAGTGTAAAATGTAAAATTTCTGCGGCAATCCACTACCTGAGATTAACATACATGAAATTTTTTTTCTATTTTTATAACGTTTCTCTTTTTCTTTCTTCCCTATTTTCTTGACTACTGGAGGTATATCTTCTTCTCCGTGCTGAGCGTAATCTGGGATTACTTTGAATTTCAGTCCATAAACTACTTTGAACTGACCAACTTTTTTCTGGGCAAAATCACATGCAGGAGTTATCACAATCGCATATTCTTTTTCTAGATCAGCACTAGAGGTTCTAAAAATATCTCCCGTCCAGAGAGGTTCGCTCTCAGCAATTTTATAATAAGCTATAAGATAATGCAGATTCCTGTACCATTTCAATGAATCAGGATGTTCAAGAGATTGTTCGAGAATTTTTTCGGTTAAAGGTTTAAGCTGTATAATTTTTGCATCGGTAGTTGCATGTCTCTGTAAGATCCTATTAAACAGTGATACAAGTTTTCGTGGAAGAGGATCTCTTCCGGCTTCTTTTTCTAATGATTTAAGAAGAACTTGGATTTCGCCCACACTTACAATATCTGAAACTGCTTCGTCTCGCGCATTATCGATTAGTTTTTCCCATTCAAAAACAATGCCGGCATTGGGTGTTTCATCAATCCATTTTCTAATCTTCTCAGCAAGCCAGCTTTGGTCGACGTCCGTTTTTCCAAACTGAATAAAGAAAATTGTGGAAGGAATATCTTTATCTGTCTGGATTCTGTAGTCCTCTTTTATTTGATCTATAAAACTTTCTCCAGTGCCATAAATGTGTCTCGACCACAAGACTATCAAGCAGAGTTTTGTCTTAGACACGATATGCTTGAGAATAAGAGCAAGTTGCGGGATGTCTTCATCCTCTCGAAATTCTTCACCACTCAAGGCAATATCCAGAATCAAAAGCCTTACATTGGGTGGTATTTTATCCTCGTCTGGAATGCTTCGAAAAAATATTACACTCTCTCCAGAGTCCCAAAAAGATTTGATAATATCCTTTACGTCCTCCTCAACATTATCTATAACCACAATCCTACCAGGCACACTAACGCTCATTTTTTCTCCTCCTTCTCCACAGGAAATACGAGAGCGATGTTTGCTCCTTCAAGTAGTCCTTCTTCATCCCCCTTGAAAAGGAACTGTATGTTTCCATCGTGGGCTTTCATTATCCGATCGACGATATAGAGACCCAGACCCATTCCATCAGGCTTACGGGTAAAAAATGGTTGAACAAGTAATGATGGGTCATCCTTTATTCCAAGCCCATTATCGCTGACTATTATTCTCGGTTTTCCTTCGTTATTGTGGTCCATTCTGATAATTATCTTTCTTTCTGACCCTCTGTGAAGGAGCCAGTAAGAGCTGTTATCTATTAGGTTAAGAAGTGCTGTGATGACCATATTTTTTATTCCACGGATTTTTATTTTTTCTTTCTCGTAAATTTCTATCAAAATATTATTCCTTTTTAGTCGTAGCTTGGTGATGTCGAGAGCATCTCTAACAACAGAATACATTGAAAAGACCTCTGGTCTTCCTTTGCGAGTTATTTTCCCCACTCCTCTCACAATATCATTAGTAATATCAGTTGTCTGGAGAATCTGTACAAGCCTTCCGGTTATTTCATCTCCGGTGCCGGTCTTCTTAAGGTCTTCAATGAGGGTGCTCAACGATTTTTCCATATCACCAATATTTCTTATAATCTCATGAACCGGGAGAATATACGCAATACCAAGCCCTGCACTTACCAGTAATGGCTCGAGAACTTCCCTTATTCTCTGGTTATAAGCAGATTCTATTTTGCTAACATCCTTTTTGTATGTATCCCAGTGGCCTCTTCTTTCCATCTTCTCTTTCAATCCGCCTATTGCTCTATGAACCTCATC
>SOIS01000189.1 GCA_004375965.1 Candidatus Cloacimonadota bacterium
TGAGGAAAATAAAATCAAATTAGGTAAAATATTAGGAGTTATTTATGAAGAAGATGATGAGAAAATTAAAGATTTTTCCTTAGTCGCATTTAGCCATATTCTAAAAAATTGCTCTATATGGCTTCAGGGCAGCTCCAAACCAACTAGAGATTTAAAAAAGAAGCCAGTAAAACCTTATGATGCTTTACGTAGACATTTAAAAAAAATGCAGAAAGGGAACAAGGCATTTTATAATGTCGTTCCTTCTGAGGTTCGGGATAATCTCGATGGATACTTTAATATAAAAATTGATGATGCTAGGAATCAACCCGTATCAGATAATACAGTAGATTTAATAGTCAGTTCAAGTCCTTATGTAACAAGTTACGAATATGCAGACTTACATCAGTTGTCTACCATTTGGCTTGATTTGGCAGATGATTTGAAAGAATATAGAAAGGACTTCATCGGAACATCTTACAAGAAATATGAGAATAAGAAACTAAGAAGTAAAATCGCTTTAGATATAGCTAAAAATATGCTTAAAAAAAGCCCAAAAATGGCAAAAGAGATTGAGGCATTTTTTATAGATATGGAAGAGGTATTTGATGAAGGTTTCAGAATTTTAAAGAGAGACGGTAGGTGCTGCTATGTCATAGGTGATACTAAATTAAAAGGAGTAGACATTTTAAATGCTGAGGTTTTTGCTGAGAGTTTACAGTATTCTGGTTTTAAACTTGACAGGATTATAAAAAGGGAGATTCCCTCAAAGATTCTTCCTCAAAAAAGGGATGAGAAAACAGGCAGATTTGCAAGTAATGATAACGCAAATACTCAGGCATATCCACTTGAGTATATTGTGATTGGGTTGAAGGAGTAACCACATGAAATTTGAAGATTTGAAAAGGTTGTACCTGAAAAAGAAAGAGCAGTTTGTTTCTGAAACATACAAGCACATCTCAGAATTGTTAAAAGAAGCAAAAAAAATGCACAAAAAGGATTGGTCAAAGAAACCCACACCACAAGGAGATCATGAGCAAAGTTGGAGGGCATTTAAAGGAAAAAATTTAGAAAAATTGGTACAGTATATTATAACCGAAGAAGTTGAAGCTCTTGGTTTAAAGGTTATTAACGGAAATAAATTAGAGAGAACTACCAAATTATCAAAAGAATTAAGTAAAGTTAAAAGGAATTTAGCTATTGATTATGGTGAGTTTGGCTTACATTTGCCAGATGTGGATATTATTATTTATGAACCTAAAAATTGTAAAGTGTTAGCTGCTATTTCAAGTAAGGTTACTCTAAGAGAACGAATAGCTCAAACAGGTTACTGGAAGCTTAAACTTTTGCAAGATGAAGCGACAAAACATATTAGAGTTTACTTTATTACACCAGATGAAGATGGCACTTTGACACTTAAGAGTCCTGTTAAAAAAGGTAGAGCTATAGTAGAAGTAGATTTAGACGGTAGTTATGTTCTGACAGGAGAAAAAATTGAGGAAAGTGATAAAGTAAAAATGTTTGAGCATTTTATAGAAGACTTGAGAAAATTATTAGAAAATGAGAGGAGATGAAATGACCAGAAAAGAAATCGACAAGGAATTCAAAAAAATTAACTATGAACTCAGAGTAAATAAACCAGCTTCCGCTCCATACCCGCCTGATATTGTCAAACGAAGGGAGAATTTACTTTTTGCTCAGGTTCATTTAAGTAACATTCTGGGTGCGAAGATAAAAAAATATAAATGGGACGAAGAGTTTGAGACCGAGATGTATAATGAAGTAATGGAAATTTATTATAATTGGGACAAAAATGAATAAAGATGAACTAAAAGTTGAAACAACGACTTTATGGAATTTTCCAACCCAGAATTATGGGGATAAGCCACATGGTGATAATAAATATCGCGGTGTGACACCTGCTTTTATAATTTGGAATCTCTTACAAAGATACACAAAAAGAGGGGATTTAGTGGTTGATCCTATGTGCGGTAGCGGAACAACTATTGATGTAGCAAAAGAATTAGATCGAAAAGTTATAGGATATGATATTGTTCCTTATAGAGAAGATATTATTCAAAATGATTCGAGGTCAATTCCTCTTGAAGATAACTCAGTGGACTTTGTTTTCGTTGATTCACCATATTCTGACAATATTAAGTACTCAAATCATCCTGCTTGCATCGGCAAAATATCATGTGAAAAAGAAGATTTTTTTGATGAATTAGAAAAAGTAGTAAAAGAAATATATCGAATCTTGAAAGCAGGAAAGGTTATGACGTGGCTTATTGGTGACCATTGGAGAAAAAAGTCAGGCTTTATACCCGTTGGATTTAAGTTATATCAAAGACTTACTAAATATTTTGATACTGTTGATCTTGTATGCGTTACTAGACGCCATCAGTCATCAAATACTCCTTTTTGGCATGAACGGGCAAGAAAATATAATTTCTATCTTCGAGGATTCAAGCATCTCTTCATTATGAGAAAGCCTAAAAAGATATAATTTTTATACTGGACAAAAATATTATGAAAGTATACGGAAAACGATTCAATAGTTAAAATCCCCCTTAACCCCGTTAGATGGAGAAACTTATCTAACGGGGTAAATCCCCCTTTTCCAAAGGGGGAATTAGGGGAGGAATATGCTTTAATGAAGGGGGGCATATTAAAGGAGTAAAAAATGGCTAAACCTTATAAACATGCGGCTCTAATTTGTATTGTCGTGACTATTCTTGCAGCAATTGGTATTATTATTGGTCTATTGACATTGCGACCTATTATTACAATTATTTTCTTATTGCCAGCAGTAATCTATGAAGTTTATCGAACAGAAGGAAAATCAACAAAATTGGCAGCATGGGTTTTGCTCATTGTATTTATAGTTGAGATTATTTTAGTTGCTGCAAATATCAGTTTTAATTTAGCAACATTCTTTGGGGAAACTGAGAAGTGGATTGCGGGACATAGAGTGCCTTTAGGTGACATTAAAGTCGTTGGTCCTGTAATTATGGCAATACTCTCAATAATACTCTTTGTTAGAACACGTGGACGATACACCAAATGGTTGGCAGTAATAATTTTCGTAACCTGTTTTGCAATTGTTTATACATTGGATCCAACAGTTTTTAGTAGATTGGTGCGAATTGGGGTTAAAGAGGGATTGGAGAAAATACATTAATTTGTAGGAGGTAATGATGCGCACTATGATCTTTTTCATGTTTTTACTGTTATCTTTTACTCTAAGTTTTGCTGAGATAATACATGTTCCCGGGGATTATCCAACCATACAGGAGGCTATTGATGCTGCAAATCCCGGGGATATTGTAATGGTAGCACCTGGGGTATATTACGAAGAGATAACTTTAAAAGCGGATGTGGACGTAATTGGTGCAGGTGAAGGGCTTTCGATAATCGACGGTGGTGGAGATTACGGTGACGTCGTAACTGCTGTTGGAGGAAGTATAACAAGCAATACAAAATTTCAAGGGTTTACGGTTACCGGTGCAATCTCTGGTGGTTCGATGCCGGGAGGAGCGGGAATCTTTTGCAATATGACAGCTGAGCCGGAAATCTGCAATAATAGAGTTGAGGGAAACGATTTCGGTGTCGAGTTGTGGAACGGAGCGTCTGCATATGTCCATAACAACGTCATTATTGACAACATGTACACCGGAGTCGACATGAGCTCACTTGCAAATGTAATCAATAACACGATATCTAACAATGGCTCTGGAGGTGTTCATGGTAATGGTTGGGGGAACTGTATCGTTATGAATAATATCATCACCGGCAATTCCTCCTACGGTATAGGAACGGGTACGGGCTGGCCACCTCCAATAATCTCATATAACGATGTGTGGAATAATGGAGTCAATTATCAGAACTGCTCTGCTGGTACAGGAGATATATCTTCCGACCCTCTATTTGTTGATGAACCTAATGGAGATTTTCACCTTCAGTCTATTTCTCCATGTATTGATTCTGGAAATCCTAATTCTGCATATAACGACCCTGATGGATCGAGGAATGACATGGGAGCGTATGGGGGTCCTGGAGCAGCTGTCTCAACACCTGAGGTTAGCTTCACGATACCCACCCAGAACGAACTGAATGTTCTTTACGGTACAGATGTATCAGCAATCTTTTCAGTTGATATGGACTCTTCAACTATTAATTCACTTACATTCAGAGCTCACGGGAATTTAACCGGTTTACACACAGGAACAGTATCGTATGACAGCGCTTCTAAACTGGCAACACTCAATCCTGATAATGATTTTACATATGGCGAAGTAGTGACTTCTATTCTTACAAAAGATATCCAATCTTTTTATGGTGATTCACTTGAGGGTTATGTCTGGCAATTTACCTCTATTGTGGATGGCGGCTCAGGACTCTTTGCACCACCTGTTGATTATGCGGTTAACAATTATCCTAATTCAGTAATAACCGCTGATTTCAACAATAACGGCGTCCTGGACCTTGCGGCAGTTAATGAAGGTTCTAATAATGTCTCCATACTTTTAGGTAATGGTGATGGAACTTTTAGTACAGCGACCAGCTTTTCTTGCGGTACCTCTCCTTATGCTGTATGCACAGGAGACTTTAACAGTGATGGTAACCTCGATTTAGCAGCAGCAAACTGGGGTTCCAATGATGTCTCAATACTTTTAGGCAATGGTGATGGGAGTTTTGGTGCAGCTGCCAACTATCCTGCAGGTTCTCAACCCATGGCAGTATGTTATGGAGATTTTGACTTAGACGGCAACCTCGACATTGCCATCTCGAATCCAACTTCAGATGATGTCTCTATACTCCTTGGAAATGGAGATGGTAGTTTCAATACACCAGGCAGCTATCCAGTGGGTAATTTACCTCTATCTTTATGCACGGCTGACTTTGACAATGATGGTTTCCTTGATATTGCTACTGCGAATGGAAATTCGAATAATATCTCCATATTATTAGGTTATGGTGATGGAACATTTGCCTCAGCAACTAACTTTCCTTGTGGCGACAGTCCATTCTCAGTATGCACAGGTGACTTTGATGGAGATGGCGACCTCGATTTAGGTGCAGCAAACGGAGGCTCCAATAATGTCTCTATACTCTTAGGCAATGGTAATGGAAGTTTTAGTTCTCCAGTCACTTATTTTGTTGGGCTTCCACCTTATGCAATATCAACATCCGATATTGATGGAGATGGTAATCTTGACCTTGCTGTAGCACTCGAACTTTCATATTACATTTCTGTTCTTATTGGTATCGGCGACGGTTCTTTTAGTGGAGAAAATAGCTTTTCCTGTGGTCTTAATCCCCATTCAGTAGTTGGGGGTGACTTTGACGGAGATGGTGACATTGATCTCTGCACGGCAAACTATGGTGATAATGACCTTTCTATTCTTCTCAATGAAGACGCACTTGTCGTTATTGCTACGAATCCCTATCAATTCCAAATCGATGCTCAGAAATCAACGAATATTACAGCAGCTTTCAATACTGATCTGAACGTTTCAACACTTGATTCTACATCCTTCTTAGTTTTAGGAACACAAACAGGTCCTCACTACGGTACCATATCGTACGATGGTGATTCGCTCACGGCAACCCTCAATCCGAACACTGATTTTATCGATGGAGAAATGGTAACGGCTCTTCTCACAAAAGATATCCAGGCAACTACCGGTGTTTACCTTCAAGGATTTACCTGGAGCTTTACGATTGAAGTTACTACACCATCAAGTGGGACATTTGGAAATGCAATAAATTATGGTGCGGGGACAGAACCGCGAGGAATGTTTGCAGGGGACCTTGATTTCGATGACGATGTCGATATTGTGACAGTTTTAAGTAATTACCCAAATCCAGGTGCTGCGGTTGTGCTCTTGAATAATGGAGATGGAACGTTCGGTTCTCCATCTTCTTACTCGCTCGGTGCTGCAGATCCTCTTTCCGTATTTGGTGCAGACCTTGATGGAGACGGCGATATAGACATCGCAACAGCACATAATGAACCCGGTACATCACATCTTGTTATCATGAAAAATAACGGAAATGGAATCTTTTCCCTTTATGCATCGTATGCACCAGCCGTCCTCGGTCAGGATATCTCCGGAGGAGATTTTGACTTAGACGGTGATATTGACCTGGTAATGGGTGATTCATGGGGAACGAACCCCTGTGTTCTGGTTATGGTGAATAATGGGAGTGGTAACTTTTCGGGTCCTTATGCGTATTCAACGGGTCTCCATACACGCGGTCTTGCTGCCGCAGATGTAGAGAATGACGGTGATATAGATATCATTGTTTCCGATAACGCGAGTAGTATTTCAATTCTATTAAATGATGGTAATGGAAATTTCCCAACTCTTGCTGTCTATCAAACCGAAAGCAATCCCAATGGTCTCTATGTCAACGATCTTAACGGAGATGGGTATACAGATATTGCAGCTGCTAGTTACAGTGGAGATAATGTCCAGGTTTTACTGAATAACGGTGATGGCTCATTCGGAAGTGCCTCAAGCTACAATACAGGATCAAGTACGAGACGCATCACGGGTGGCGATTTCGATGGAGATGGAGATATCGACCTGTCGGTTAGTGTTAATGGTGCTGATTCTGTCTCTGTGATATTCAACAATGGAAATGGAACATATACAAATCTTACGAAGTATCATGTCGGAGATAATCCGTGGGGAATTAAATCCGCTGATTTTGACCTTGATGGAGATTTAGATCTGGCATGTGCTAACTTCAACTCAAACAATGTCTCGGTTCTATTAAACACAGGTACTGAAGTTTCAGAAAATCCTAAAGATTCCATCCATAAACCATTCTTAAAAGTGTATCCGAACCCATTTACTGATAGAGTAGATGTTCGGTTTAGCATAGGTCTAAACAAAGGGAATAACGAACTAAAAATATATGATGTAAGCGGACGTTTGGTCAGGAGTTTTTTCATCCCTACCGATTACTCTGTACTTCATACTACTTTAATGTGGGACGGGAAGGATAGTAAGGGGAAGATGGTACCATCCGGAATCTATTTCTGTAAACTTAAGACGAGCAAAAAAACCATGACACGAAAGATTATCTGTGTAAGATAGAAAAAATTTTCAACGGATGACGCGAATACTATTAACGAATTGGGGTGTTCAATAGGGCGCTCCTAAAATTTTAAATATTAACAGCTTAAGTAATCCATTTCTCGATATTGAAGACTACTTAAAAGAAAGGTATACCTTCTCTATCTCTTTTGCGATATCCTTCCATAGATAGCTCTTGAGAATATGATTCTTAAGGGAGTCAGTCTTTGCCTGCGAAAGCGACTTTATAATTCCATTCCTAATTGACGATACACTTTTTGGCTCAACGTATATTACCTTATCCCTGAAGTAGTTGGTTGTTCCGCCGTATTTTGTGATAACAATTTTTGCACCTGCAAGGCCTGCTTCAAGTGCTGAGAGTCCTGGGGTTTCGAAAAGTGAAGGGAGCACAAATGTGTCACAGGCAGCATAAGCGGATTCGAGGAGTGGAGAATCGTGGGGTAGCGGTTCGATTATGGTTATATTTTTGTTTTCCTTTATCTCTTCGATACATTGTTCACCGTATGCTGTTTTAACAACAGGACCTATGAAGATAGCTGGTGTATCAATACCTTTTACAGCACGCACCAAATTAAGTGTATTTTTTCTTCCGTTTCCGATATATCCCACATAGAGGATGAAATCCTTTATTCCGAATTTTTTAACAAAGACTTCTGGACTTGCATTATAAAACCGTTCTTCAACACCGTTATGAATCAATGTTACCCTATTTTCTGGGATTCCAAAACCTTTTATAATCAGATTCTTCTCTCTTTGTGTGTTTGGCAGAATTCGATCTGCCCTATCGAGGAGTTCCTTCGTATAGATATGTGGAGTGGAAACCTTGAAAACCTTAAAAAGGAGACCATTAATCCTGTTCACAAATCGAAGCGTTTTAGCTTTGTGCTTTGAGAAGAATACTGGCGTTACGATAAGGGGAATACTCTTATCCTTGATTAATGTACCGAGGATGTTCGTAGAGAAATTTGCACCAAAAAGGTGAAAAAGATTGTATTCTTCTTTATCAGGATCAATCCAGGGGTCGTTAAGGTCTATTATAAAGCTGAGTTTTTCCATATGTGATTTTGTTTTTAATAGTTGTATGTAAAGACCTCCCTTTTTAATTGCAACCGCAGGTTGCGCTCCATACAGGATTTTCATCTTTTTATCCAATTTTCTATCTCCTTCAGTTTGAGTTTGAAATTACCCTGTTTGATTTTCAGTTTATTTTTATCAAATGGTCTACTTTTAGCCATTTCAGTGAATTTCAATTCCTCCAAATCAACTTCCTTTTTCAATGGTATTATTGTATTTCTTCCTTCGGGTGTAATTATCCGAAAAGTTAACCTGGAGTTTTTATTTATTCCATTCATTTTCAGAGTAATTCCATCAATTAGAATTTCTGGATTTGTGTTTTCTCTTTCCATCCACCAATCGTAAAAATCTCTATATGTTCCCATCCAGATTTCACTTTTTTCTTTAACTACATTGATAATATATTCTAATATAGATGGATAACGCGAGATCACTTCACTGTGTCCATAAAGGAAGAGAGGTTCATCATTTGAATATTTTTCTTCAATAATTTTCCCAAAATACTTTTTAATAACATCAATGCTGTTTTTCGCATGAAGTAGCGTACCCGGTGAAATTGGATGTACAGGGATCTGGAGTACATGTGAGAGACGAGCATTAATATAAGGATAGGAAGGAAGGTCATCGTAAGAAAAAGAAGATTCGGAAGAGTACTTAAATTTGAGATCTTCAGTTACAAAACCAATGGAATTATTCCAGGCGCCGTATGGAACAGCAAGTCCATATGTTTCAATACTCACTTTCTGAAGTAGTCTTTTTGCCCGTGAGAAGTTTTTTCGGTTTCTAAGTGGGTCTTTGAAAACCTTATGCTCAAAACAGTGGACTGCTATTTCCTGGTTTTTCAGCTCTTTTAACGCATCTTGAGACCCCCCTAAGCTTTTTACATCAATAAAAAATGTGCAGCAAAAATCATGTTCATCTACTATTTTATATGTGTTGTATATCTCATCGAAATTTGATTTATCTGTATCGACCCTGAACAAAAATGCATTTCTTTTTCCATCCGGGTAATACCATTTATGAAAATAATTGGTACCTTTTTTACTGAAGAGGTAACGAATCGCATTGACCGCAAGTTTCCTTACTTCACCTTTGGATACTGAAGAGACACAATCTGCCGGGAATTTACCGTATTCATTATAAAAATATTTCATTCTTCTTGTTGTATCAAATATTACAGAGGAAATATTAAAAGGGAGGGAAATACCAAATCCGTTCTTATACGAAAAATCATAAAGGGCTGGAAATTTGTTGTTTATAGTACCAAAGCCCTTCTTGTTAATAACATACGCTTTATTGTAAACATCTACTATCCCAACATTCCTGAATAAATCCGAACCATCAGGTATAATGCTATTAATAATCACGCTTCTCACAGATTCACCAAGCAAACTCCCAAGTGTTTCTGTATCTGTGAGAATACATCCACCCTCACTAAGATAATCGAGAATCTCTGATTTTTTGGTAAGTTCATCAACTATCAAAACAACAGGATTATCTCCTGGTTTAAAGATCTTAAATAAAAGACCTTCCTGGTTCAATATCTGAACCCATCCGTGGTTCCCTTTGACTATTCCTATGTATGGAAACATATCATCCTCTTAAGAGCTTCAAATCCGCTTTCGTTACTCCTTTTAAGAACCATAGTACTAACGAATATACAAAAACTGCACAAATTATCAGGTAAACTGTGGGGATTCTCCATAAAAGAAGCATTATTATGAGCATTATAATAGTTGCTGCTAATGGTTTTATTGAATATTTTAGGAAAGGAACATAAAGAATTTTTTTGAACCAGAAAAACATAGCGATGAGCATTACAATCTCAGAGATTATTGTGGCTGCTGCAGCCCCTTTTATACCAAGGAAAGGAATCAGGATAAGGTTCAAAACGATATTAATGAATGTTCCAATGACCATACCAAGTGAATATTTTTTTTCCAGATTGCAACCTAAAAGGCCGAACGCGAAAATAGTCTGAATGCTTGTTAAAGGAATAGCCCAGATGAGAATTCTGAAAGCATCTGAAGCTCCGGTGAATTGTTCTCCGTAAATAAGGTTTATTACTCTCCCAGCAAGTAAGGTTCCACCGAAAGCGAGAGGTACTGCAAATAGGAGAATAAGTTTTGTTCCTGCAAAAACAAGTGATTTTAGTTTTTCTTTAGATTCAACAAAGAATCGCGATACCATAGGAAAGTAGACCCATGCAAAAGCTGTATCAACAGAGAGAAGAAAGGTAACGAGCTTAAATCCAGCATTGTACAACCCAACATCAGATTCACCTTTTATAAGCCCGATAGTAACAAGATCAAAATGAAAGTAGACCTGATTCATTATTGCGGCAATTCCAACGGGAACGGAGAGCTTCAGGAGTGAAAAATCGACATGAAATCTAAAATGATGTTTGGTGAGATAGAAAATTAGGAAAAGAAAGATTGTACCAGCTCCAATACCAGCAAACCAGAGAAATGGTATTCGAATTATGTCATTTGCTTGATTCACAAAGGAGAAGACGAGAATAACATAGATAATCTGTGTGATGATGGATGCTGCAGCAATATTTGCCATTCTTTCTCGACCTCTGAAGAACCAGTCGAGATAAAATGCATAGAAGAATATGGAGAAGGAATAGAGGGTGAGAAGAACCCTTGTATCCTTTTGTAGGGGGGCGAAAAGACTGAAAAGAAGAAGTATAGTAAATGAGAGGAGTGCAAGGATTAAGCGCAAGCTCAAAATATTGGAAGATAATTCATCAATATTATTCTTTTTCCTTGCGACTTCCCGTGTTCCAAGGATCGTTAGCCCAAGATCACTTAACAGGACACCATATGCAAAGATGGAGAATGCAAAACTTATCTTTCCAAAACCCGAAGCCCCGAGAACCCTTGCGAGGTAAACGGTTACAAAGAAGCTCAATATCCATCTGATCCCATTCCCGATAATAAGAAAAAGGAAATTTTTGACAGGTTGTGAAATATACCTATCAATCGCAACAGTCCGCATATAAGCAGTATAATATAGTTTGTCTAATTTATCAAGAAAAAAGAAATCATCTAGAAGTATTTGTCCTATTGGTAAAAAGAAACTACAGCAGCACTTATTATTTTTGTGATTTTTAACTTCTCAGAAATCTTATTAAAAAGTATTGACATATTAGAAGATGTGTGGTATATACTAAAAAATAACAGTTAACCTTTAATCTGGTCCTGTGAGGCTGGAAAGGGAGGTTCAAATGATAAGTAAGATATGAATCATCTAACCTGACGTAAACGTCAGGATTTTTTTTAAAATATCTACCAAATTACATTTCAGGATAATCAGGAAGGGCGAGATTGCTTCGGTAGTGAGTAAGAGAGAAGACTCGCAATGATAATTGAATAATAAAGAAAGGAGGATTTATGACTATTAAAGAAAAAGGGACTGTCATGGATGAGATACAGATAAGGCGAGCACTTATGAGGATTTCTCACGAAATACTTGAAAGAAATAGTGGCGCACAGAACATTGTCATAATTGGAATACGTAAAAGAGGAGATTCCCTTGCAAAAAGGATCAAAGGACAGATAAAGGATATAGAATCTGTTGATATCCCATTCGGTGTTCTTGACATAACGCTTTACAGGGATGATTTTACAACTATTGATTACAAACCCATAGTGGGGAAGACGGAGATTCCTTTTGATGTTACAGGTAAGATCGTTGTTCTCATTGATGATGTGCTTTATACCGGAAGAACTGTGAGGGCAGCGCTCGATGCTATTGTAGATTTTGGAAGACCGAAAGAGATTCAACTTGCAGTTCTTGTTGACAGAGGACACCGTGAACTCCCAATAAGACCAGATTATATTGGAAAGAATGTTCCTACTTCGGAAAATGAACTCGTAGAAGTAAGAGTAAAGGAAGTGGATGGAGAGGATAGAGTTATTCTAAAGGAGGTGAAGGATGAAAATTAAGAGAAAGGACTTGCTTGGAATTGAAGAACTTTCAAGGAAGGAGATAGAAACCATACTCGAGACTGCTGAATCACTCAAGGAGATTTCAGAAAGGGCAATAAAAAAAGTGCCTTATCTTCGAGGGAAAACGGTTGTTAACCTTTTTTTTGAGGCGAGCACAAGGACTCTCGCTTCGTTTGCTCTTGCTGAAAAGAGACTCTCGGCTGATTCCTTTAATCTATCGAGCTCTTCATCGAGTGTGCTAAAAGGTGAGACCTTGCTTGATACAGCACGAAATCTGGAAGCAATGAAGATAGATTTTGTAGTTATTAGGCATTCGATGCCAGGTGCCCCACACTTTATTGCCAAAAGGTTAGAAGCATCTGTTATAAATGCGGGTGACGGTACACATGAACATCCAACGCAGGCGCTTCTTGACCTCCTGAGCCTTAAAGAAAAGTTTGGCAAAATAAAGGGGAAAAAGGTGCTCATTGTTGGTGACATTTTGCATTCAAGGGTTGCACGTTCAAATATATGGGCACTAAAGAAGATGGGAGCAGTGGTTTCTGTATGTGGACCACCTACACTCATGCCATATAAAATGGAAGATATGGGAGTAAAGGTCTTCTATGATCTAAACGAGGCAATACCGGATAAGGATGTCATATATGTTCTGAGAATACAGAGGGAGCGACAAACAGGAGGGCTACTGCCATCTTTAAGGGAATATATAGAACTCTATGGTATTACTCTAGAAAGACTTGAGAAAGCAAAAAAGGATGTGGTGATAATGCATCCTGGGCCAATAAACCGCGGCGTTGAACTCGACCCAAGGGTTGCAGATGGAAAGCACTCAATCATACTTGAGCAGGTAACCAATGGTGTTGCAGTAAGAATGGCAATTTTATACCTTTTAAGTGGAGGAAAAAGTGCAGAAATCTCAGAATCGTAGATATGTTATTAAAAATGGAAGAGTTATAGACCCTTTGCAGAATTTGGATGAGAAAAGTGATATTTTGATAGTAGGGGAAAAGATTGAAGGGCTTGGAACATTTTCTGAAAAAGATGGTGAGATTCTTGATGTTAAAGGGCTTGTTGTCAGTCCTGGATTTATTGATATGCATACCCATCTCCGCGAGCCGGGGAGAGAGGATGAGGAGACCATTGAAACGGGAACAAAGGCTGCAGCCAGGGGAGGATTTACGGGCGTTGCTGCAATGGCAAATACAGACCCTGTAATTGACAACTCGGGTATGATACGGTTTGTTAGGGAGACAGCTGAAAGCAATGGGTATGTTGAGGTTTTCCCAATCGGATCAGTAACAAAGGGTCAGAAAGGTGAACAGCTATCAGAGATGCACGATATGGTTAAAGCAGGATGCCAGGCTTTCAGCGATGATGGATATCCTATACAAAATTCATATATAATGAGAAAAGCGTTAGAGTATTCAAAAATTGTCGATAGAGTGATTATTGTTCATGAAGAGGACCCAAACCTGTGTAATGGGGGTGAGATGAATGAGGATTTCAATTCAACAAAGCTGGGACTTAAAGGAATGCCTCGCATTGCTGAAAGCATTATGGTAGCGAGGGATTCAGCCATATTGAAATTCGTTGGCGGCAAAATTCACATAGCTCATATATCGGTTCGGGAATCCCTTGATATTGTGAGAGAAGCAAAGAAAAAAGGTTTTGCAATTACCTCAGAGGTAACCCCGCATCACATTTCCCTTGATTCTTCCTGCCTTGTTACCTTTGATACGAATCTGAAAATGAAACCTCCGCTACGAACAAAGGATGATGTCAAGGCATTGAAGAAAGGATTAAAGGATGGAATTATTGACGCAATAGCCACAGACCATGCACCACATGCACTTTTCGAGAAAGAGATGGAATTTGGCAGTGCACCATTTGGCATTATTGGACTTGAAACAGCATTGGGAATTGCCTGTACTGAACTTGTTCAAACCGGGATATTATCTCTTGAAGAATTAGTTGAGAAAATGAGTGTTAACCCGGCAAGAATTCTCGGGATTGGAGAGAGGAGCCTGAAAAAAGGTCAGGATGCATATTTAACAATCTTTGATCCTGAGAAAGAGTGGACGGTGAATGTAGATGATTTTGCCTCTAAAAGCACAAATTCGCCTTACGATGGATGGAAACTAAAGGGATACCCTGTAATTACGATAGTTAAGGGAAAGATAGTGTATAGGGAAGGAGAATTTTT
>SOIS01000150.1 GCA_004375965.1 Candidatus Cloacimonadota bacterium
GCTGAGCCTGAACGTACGGTGTTGCTAATGAATTCCACAGCAGTACCTGGTCGGGAGATCACGGAGATTCTTGGTCTCGTCCAGGGGCATACGGTGTTTGCTATCTGGCTTGGCAAAGATCTGTCCGCCTTAGTCAGATTGATCCTTGGTGGTGAATTGACTGAATACACAGATATGATGGGCAGCGCTCGGGTAACAGCTACAAATAGGATGATTGCCAAGGCTGCAGATATGGGAGCGGATGCAATAATCAATATTCGCTATATGACTACGAGTGTTGTGGGCAGTGCCGCTGAACTTTTAGCTTACGGCACAGCTGTCAAGCTCAGCAAATAAGACCACCTTGCGGGAAGATATCGATATGGAATGCAACAATATGATTAAGTGATGAACCAAATTTTCATAATCTCAGATGGAACAGGTAGAACAGCAGAACAATCAGTTAAAGCTGCTTTAACTCAATTTGAAAAAACTGAAGTCCAACTTAATGTACGCCATCATGTTCGTACTGAAAATCAAGTTTTACAGATAATTAATGAAGCTCTTGATGTCAAAGGCTTTATTGTTCATACATTGTTCTCTAAGAAACTACGAGATAAAATTTTGAATCTTGGACGCCTTCATGATGTTGAAACAATAGACTTAATGGGCCCTCTCTTAGCCCAATTATCGCATCAGTTTGCTTATTCGCCATCTGAGAAACCAGGTATTTTTCATGAATTAAACAAAGCCTATTTTCAAAGGATCGAAGCACTAGAATTTGCCTTTCGTCATGATGATGGGCAAAAAATAGAAGAATTCAGAAAAGCTGAAATAGTGCTTTTAGGCGTCTCTCGAACCTTTAAAACACCATTAAGTATTTACTTTGCATTTAAAGGTTGGTTAGTGGCAAATATACCAATTATATTAGGAATAGAACTACCAGACATAGTATTTGAACTTCCCCCTGAACGCGTTTTTGGTTTGACAACATATCCACATCGTTTGGTTGTGTTACGAAGTGTTAGAGCGAAACATTTAGGGGGGTCTACTGGTAATTATGCAGATTTAGGTTATGTTCAGCGTGAGTTAAAATATGCTTCCCAAATATTTAATGAGCAACCGAAATGGTCTGTTATTGATGTTACAAACAAACCAATTGAAGAAATAGCTTTTGAAATTGTAAATATTATTAGGAAATGACAAAAAAGAAGAAAGCTCGCAATGACACCTTAAAAGGTCCGGCTACAGGACGTCTCCGAGTTTATCCTTCTCTCTGTATTTTGTAATGTAGCGTTCCCTGACACATTTATTTTCCAACTGAAGTAACTGTGGGTCGTTATCAATAACCTCAAAAGCCTTCGTGCGAGCCTTTTGTAAAATAATACCATCTGAAATAAGGTCTGCAAATCTCAAATCCGGAAGACCATGTTGTTTTGTTCCAAAAAATTCACCTGGTCCCCGTAATTGAAGGTCCTTCTCTGCAATCTTGAACCCATTCATTGTAGACTCAATTGTCTTTAACCGTTCTCGTGCTTCATCAGAGATGTGTCCAGGTGAAAGGAGTATACAATACGATTTTTTATCGCCTCTACCTACCCTTCCTCGCATCTGATGAAGTTGTGAGAGACCAAATCTTTCTGGATGCTCAATTACCATGATTGTTGCCTCTGGCATATCTATCCCTACCTCTATAACCGTTGTTGAGACGAGCACCATAATTTCTTTCTCTCTGAAAGCCTTCATAATTTCTTCCTTCTCTTCTGTTTTCATCCTTCCATGGAGAAGCCCAACACCTTCGGACGTAAAGACATTCTCTTTAAGGTAATTGTACATCTCGGTTGCTGCTTTTAAGTCCATTTTTTCAGATTCTTCAACTAACGGATAAATAATATAACACTGTTCACCCTTTTTTATTTTCTTTCTTATAAAGTCGTAAAGTTTGGTTCTGTTTTTTTCACCTGTCCACCTTGTTATGATGTCCTTTCTTCCCGGCGGCATCTCATTGATAACAGAAACATCTAAATCTCCGTAAAGCGTCATTGAGAGTGTTCTTGGTATTGGAGTTGCTGTCATTACAAGGAAATGTGGCGTTTCACCTTTTGCTAAGAGTTTCGCCCTCTGAAGCACTCCAAACCTGTGCTGCTCATCAACTGTTACAAGACCGAGATTCTTAAATCTTACAACATCCTCTATTAGAGCATGTGTCCCAAAGATTAGGTCAATTTCACCGTTTTCAAGTGATTTGTATATTTTTTTCTTCTCACGCGGTTTTACACTTCCAATTAGTAATGCATTATTGACACCAATCGATTTTAGAGTTTTCCCAACACCGAGATAGTGCTGTTCCGTGAGTATCTCTGTAGGTGCCATTATCGCAACCTGATATCCACTCTCTATAATAATGAGGGATGCAATGATGGCAACAACTGTCTTTCCTGAACCCACATCACCTTGAAGCATTCTATGCATTGGTTTTCCAGAGAGGAAATCATCCCGTATCTCCTTTATCACCTTTTTCTGGTCATTGGTCAAATCGTAGGGTAATAGTTTTATGAAGTCACACACAAGTTTTCCTTCTTTTTTTATCTGTACGTTCGTTTTTCTTATTTTTAACCGTTTTCTTCTGAGAGCCAGTAAAAGTTCAAGATAGAAAAGCTCTTCGAATATTAGTCTTTTCTTTGCGTGTTTAATATCATTGAATGTCATGGGTCTGTGAATTTTATATATAGCTTCTTTTATTGGTAGAAGTTTTTCCTCTTTTATTATCCAATCCGGAAGTGTCTCTTCCAAACAATCAAGGTAGAGAGTAATTCCGTTATCTATAATTTTTCTAACCCTTTTCTGAAACATTCCTTCAGTTAGGGGATAAAATGGAACAATCCTTCCTGTATGGAGCCTTTTTGATTCCTCGTCTGTTATGATTTCAAAATCTGGATGAACCATCTGCTTTCCTTTATAGAACGTTACCTCACCGCTCGCCATTATTTTTACACCCTTTTTTAAGACCTTTTTGAGATAGGGTTGTTTAAACCATTTAAGGAAGATAAGACCTCCTGGTTCATCCTTTAGAAGAGCAGTTTGCATTCCCATTCTTTTCCGTAATCGTCTTGATTCAAAGGAAATTACTTCACCAAGTATCGTTGCTGTTTCTCCGATTTTTATATTTTCAATCTTTGATATTGTTGATCTATCAATATAGAGCCTTGGAATATGAAAGAATATATCACCTATTTGTATTATATTAAATTTCTTAAGGAGCTTTTCCCAGTGCGGTCCAACACCCTTCAGGTACTTAACAGGGTTTTTCAGAGGATTTTTCGCTTCTTTTCTATCTTCCATATTTCTTTTTTCTCTTATATTCTCTTGCAATCACTACTAATGTTATTTTTGTTTTCCTCACTGTTCACCCGTTAGATATGAAATTATCTAACGGGTTGAATATGTAGTTTTTCCCTTGACGAATGGTCGAATTCCTGATACTATGAATGGGTAGGAGAGGTGTCCGAGTTGGCCGAAGGAGCACGATTGGAAATCGTGTATCGCGAGAAATCGTGATCGCGGGTTCGAACCCCGCCCTCTCCGCCATTTGTGTAAAAAGCCATCTCGCCTTTTTGACAGGATAACAGGATGAACATAATTATAATACCCGGTCTATCTTGCCTGCCCCGTGCGAACGGAGTGAGTTTAGAGCATAAATCCTGTCTGAATTATTATTCACAAACAAAGCGATCCTATTCTTAAACCATGAGCTTTTCAAACCTTAACCCTTTTGACTTTTTCATTTTTCTCTGTGTCCTCTGAGGTTTAATTCTTGTTTATTGACTGAAAATTATCAGAAATCACCATATTTGTCAATAAAAAACATGGAAGTACATATAAAAAACTTGCAAAAACGGTTTCATTCTGGTAGAATTTGTTTATGGGAGCATTGTAATATGATAAGATAGTTGCACTTTTTTATAGAAGATGTCATACTTTTGGAGGATAAAATAGAATTGGACAAATATGGTTTTGTAGAAGTCTGGATAAGGAGGTTTTCATGTTTGCTATTCTTTTACTGTTAATCTTTAATATTTCACCTTATGGAACCTTTTCAATTGTTGCCATGGACCCTGAAACAGATGAATGGGGTGTTGCTGTAGCGTCAAGGGTTCCAGATGTAGGCTATGTTGTTCCATGGATTGAGCCAGGTGTTGGTGCTGTTGCAACTCAGGCTTATACTAATCCTTATTTTGGTCCATGGGCTTTGGAAGCTTTATCCAAAGGAAAATCTGCAGATGAGACTTTGAAAACAATTCTTCAAAGAGACAGTCTCCCTGAGCAACGGCAGGTTGGAATTGTTGATAAAAATGGTCAATCATCTGCTCATACCGGAAAAAGCACCTTAGAATGGGCAGGTCACAAGACTGCTCCCTGTATTTCTGTACAGGGTAATATTTTGACTGGACCTGAGGTAATCGATAGTATGTTAATAGTTTTTCAGAGAACAGAGGGGCCACTTGCTGGAAAACTACTTGCAGCACTTGAAGCAGGGGAAGGCGCAGGTGGTGATAGGCGGGGTAAACAATCTGCTGCTCTTTATGTTGTGAGAAAAAGAGGAGGCTATCAGGGTGTTGATGATAGACTTGTTGATTTAAAAGTTGTTGATAATCCTGAACCTGTTAAGGAATTAAGGCGTCTGTATGAAATCTGGCAATATGTCTTTCTCGCTCCTGCATATCTTCGTCTTGCGGATGAAGAAAGTGACAAAGCAGATATTTTTCTCGAAATTACTTACTCACTTCTTCTAATTGCCCTTAAAAGTGATTTGAAAAATCCCGAAGTCTATAATAGCCTTGCCTGGCAGTTTGCTTTGAGAAGGATGTATCCAGAAGAAACTCTTGAGGCAGCGAAGAAAGCACATGCTCTTGCACCAGAGGAATCACATATTATGGATACTCTTGCCGAAGCTTATTATGTGGTAGGTAATTATGAAAAGGCTATTTACTACGAGAAAGAAGCGTTAAAGCGATCGCCTGAAGAAGAATTTTATAAAAAGCAGCTCAAAAAATTTGAGAGGGCTCTGAAGAATAAGTAAGTTTGGGGTCAGAACTAATGAAAAAACTACTGTTTATAATCATAATCTTTTTCTTTGTTTTATCCTGTTATGCAGAGGATGAAACGTTTGTATCTACACTTGAAAAGATTGAGGATACCCTTCGAATCACCATTGCTGCTGTTGGTGATATTATGATGGGCTCAGATTTTCCGAGCCCGATACTCCCACCCTCATCGGGAGAACACCTTTTTAGTGATGTTAAAAAACATCTTAAAGCTGAAATAGTTTTCTGCAACCTTGAGGGACCACTAGTACATGGGGGCACAACCTGTAAGAATATTAAAAGTGGAAGATCTTATGCCTTCAGGACACCACCGAAATATGCGAAGAATCTTGCGGATGCAGGTTTCAACTGTGTCAGTCTTGCAAACAATCACATTATGGATTTTGGAAGAAGGGGTATTACATCAACAATAAAAACACTTGATAGTCTAAATATTAAGCATTCCGGTCCAGTCGGAGATATTGCACGGTTCACTATCAAAGGTCTAAAAGTGGGGTTGGTTGCATTCTCCACATATAACAGTACATACAACATACTCAATGAAAACGTGGCTTTTTCAACAATTAGTTCCTTGAGTGACAGTTTTGATATTCTCATTGTTTCCATGCATGCAGGAAGTGAAGGGACTGGTGCGCTTCACACAAAAGATGCTTTCGAATATCTTTACGGAGAACCGAGGGGAAATGTTGTGAAATTTGCACATAAGGCGATTGAGAATGGAGCTGACCTCATTTTAGGACATGGACCGCATGTCCCAAGAGGGTTGGAGATTTATAGAGATAGACTCATTGCATACAGTCTGGGCAATTTCTGTGCCTATGGAAGGTTCAGCATTAAAGGAGCGACTGGGAAAAGCCTTATATTAAAGGTTAAATTGAAAAGCGACGGTTCGTTCGATGAAGGAAAGATCGTCTCTGTAAGTATAAAAAAACCTGGTCTCCCATACATTGATCCAGAGAATCATACACTACAACTCATCAGAGAACTATCCACTAAGGATTTCAAATCGAATGCACCAGAGATTGACGAGGAAGGAACTATTTCGAATTCCCAATTCCTAATTAACCAATAACTAAATATTGACTCTGTGGCTGAATTTTCTTAATAAAAATGGGTAAAAAGCTGCAACTCATAAATGGAAAAATTTTCCTTTCTGATAAAAGGATTGTAAAGGGAAGCATCCTGATTGATGGAGAAAAAATTAAAAGAGTTTATTTTAACGATAGCAGTCACAGGGGGGTTGATAGCATAGATCTTAAAGGGAGAATGGTTATCCCTGGTTTCATCGATGCACATACCCACCTTCTCCAGGAAGGTATTAAGATGATGAGACCAGACCTTTCCTCTGCAGAAAGCCCGGAAGACATACTTGAGATTGTGCGAGAAGCATTAAAGGAGTATAAAAAAGGGGATATTATTATTGCAAGCGATTTTGATGAGAGCAAATGGAAGAATAAAAGAATACCAGGTAAAAATAACCTGGATAGAGTCTCTCCTGATAATCCTCTTATTATCCGAAGGATATGTGGTCATATAGCTGTTGCAAACAGCCTTGCGCTTGAAAAAATTACCGATGCTTGGGAGGGGATTGACAGGAAGACAGGGATTATGAAAGAGGATGTTCCTTTAAATATCTCCAGGATTTTTCCACCAGAAGATTATGAAGTGAGGAAAGGTTTAAGGAAGGCTGTGAGTAAAGCTAACAGTCTTGGAATTACATCCATTCATGAAATTGTGAAATTGAGTCATATTTCTTTTTATGAAGAACTCGGAGAGGGGGGTGGGCTCACCCTGAATGTAAGAGTATACATCCCCATTGATGACCTTGGTGTGGTAAAAAAGCCGGATTTTGAGTTCAGGAAGATTATTTTTGGTGGTATAAAGATATTTGAAGATGGATCAATTGGTGCAAGAACAGCAGCAAATACCTTTTCTTACAAGGATAGTCCTGGAAATAAAGGAATCCTTATTTATTCGCAGAGGGAGGTTGAAAAGTTTATTCAGGATGCTGAGAAAATAGGTATCCAGCTCATGATTCATGCGATCGGAAACAAGGCAATCAAAGTTGTGCTTAATGCTTATGAAAAATATTTAAAAGACAAAAATCCTCTAAGGCATAGAATGGAGCACTGCGAACTAATTGATTCTAATGAAATTGAGAGAATGAGAAAACTTGAAATAATAGCTTCAATGCAGCCTAACTTTATTTATTTATGGTCGCAGCCACGTGGTATGTATGAGCAAGCATTTGGTAATAGATTCAAGACAAATAATCCTGTTGCTCTCTTAAAAAAGAAGGGAATAACCGTTGCCTTCGGGTCGGACTCAATGCCACTCTCTCCACTTTTAGGGATAGAAGGAACTGTTACTGCACCATTTGAATGTCAGAGAATGGTAATGAAAGAAGCAATTATGTGCTATACAATGAACAGCGCATTTGCAGGTTTCTCTCTTAAAAAAGAGGGTGAAATTAAAAATGGTAAAGAAGCAAATCTTGTTGTCCTTGATAGAGAGGTTAGAAAGATCTATCTAACATTCTACAAGGGAAGATGTGTATACTCTTTTTAATCACCTCCGCCAAACTTCTCCTTCAAAGTAATATAACTCAGATACTCTTCAAGGCTCCTCTGATTGTCTACATAAATTTTGTCACTCTTGATAATTATAAGGTTTGTTTTTAATAAATTATCTACAATGGATTTTGTCTTTTCTATTGTTGTTCCAACAAGGTCTGCGAGGTTTTCATAGGAGAATGAGAAATCGATAAGAATACCCTTATCCGTCTGTGTCCCTTCCCTTGCTTTTGTAAGAAGCATTGCAATAAGTCTTTTCTCTTCATTCTTGATAAGTAAGAATTTTATCTGCTCATCTGCATCCCGTAATCTTCTTATTAGGGTATGAAGAACATATTCAATGAGTGGATTCTCTCGGACTTGATTCATAAAAACTTCTCTGTCGAAAATCACAAGCTCTGCAGGCTCAATGGCGGTCGCTGTTGCAGATCTTGGACTTCCGTCAATTACAGACATCTCTCCAAAAAAGTCGCCTTCTTTCAAAACAGCAAGGGTTTTTTCAACCTCCCCAGCGGACTTAGAAATTCTTATCTTTCCTGATTTGATTAAATACATCTCATCCCCGCGGTCACCATCTTTGAAAAGAACTTCACCTGTATTTAGTTGTTTCTCGAATCCACTTTTTTCTTCTTCGCCCATTTTTCCTCCTTTTTAGTTATTCCTGGGGGCAAACCCCTAATGTATTATTACCAGGATTCCAATATGCTTCTGAGTATCTTATCAGAAAATTTTTTTGCAACTTTATCTATACCATCTTCCTCTACCTCTGTTAAGGGATAATATGTAGCCCACTCACTGAAATTATTCGCCTTAAAAATTTCTTCTTCTGATCCCCTTTTCTTTAAGAGAATACTTGCTGATATGTTTATTTTGTATTCCTTCACATTTTCTGATTCATCGTAAGAGTATGGTGTTCTCTCGAATGTTTTAATTGTAACTATGAGGATGGCATCAGCACTTTTCTCATCTGCAATTTTTAACCTGTTATCTTCTATAAAGGCATCTGTAACCGACCTTGTAAATGTATCTTCAAGACCATATCTCAGTGATTCATTTTCAAATACAGGGATTGATATACTTTTAATGCCTGAAGATATACCAGAGAAACTGTAAGTACAACAGGAATAAAGAAGTAACAAGACAACAGGAATAAAAAGATAGAAATATTTAATTTTCAACCTCCGTGTCCATTCTGATTAAATTCTATAAACTTTACGTGTGGATAGTAGCAAAAATTGATTTACTTGTCAAGTAAAAAAGGCAAAAGGAAAGCCTTCATGTAACAAGAAGGATAGTACTGCTACGATAACTCTTTTAATAGTTTTTTTATAGTTTTATAAACTCCATTTCTTGTTTTTTCAAAATCTCTGAAGAGGTTTTTTCGATTTGCATCTAAGCTGTCAAAATCAATGCTATCATTAGCTGCGACTGTCAACCTATATACATCTCTGAGATTCTTCAAATAATTAAAACCTTTTCTAAGAAATTCTATTTCCTTTTTGTGATTGGGTTCCAGTTTTATTAAGGTGTCAAATATTCTTGCATTTATAGGTTCACGTATCCCATATTTCGCTTTATATATAAGTATAAGCATTTCAATATCCCTTAATCCTCCGACCCCCTCTTTTATATTATTAGAAAGGTTAGTATCTTTTTGTGCCTCCTCCTGTCTTGAATGTATCTCGTTAATCATATCCTTTATATACATATCTCTTTTATCAAAGATATATGGATGGATAACCTTTTTTTCAAAGTTTTTCCTGAATTTCTCACTTCCTACTACCATTCTTGAACCAAGCACTTGAGATTTTTCTATAAAGCCAGATTCACGCTCCTTTTTGAAAAGCGTACAAATCTCTTTCATAAGCACAACGTAATTACCAAAGTACTCTGCAAATCTGTAATGTGGAATTGTACCTCTCTTTGTAATCTCCGTATTCATCAATGCTATCACCCTCGTCGAGAGTTCTCTGATCTTTTCATCCTTTGAATCAAGAATAACGATAAGGTCATAATCATCATTAAATGCCTGTTCCCTTGCATGCCCACCAGCAGCAAAGATAGCTAAGAGGTCGCCTGTAAAGACCTTTTCCCCGTATTCCTTTTCAATCTCATCCTTACAGATATCAACAAGGATGTTTATATAGTTGTCGCAAAATTCACTGAATGCCGCATTCGTCTTTTCAACACTGGCTCCTTCCAGGGTCTCCAAACCCACCCTTAGAAACTCAATATCGTAGTATTCTCCAAGTACCTTTTTCTTTGCCTTGAATCCCTCAAGGCTTTTGACCTCCCCAAGGATTCCCCTTGCAATTTCCTTTAATCTATGGGTTTCTTGTATATACCTGATACTTTCAGGATATATATCCACTGCCCTGTCCATAAATCGCCTGAAATATGCACTCGTTTTTTTAAATAGTTTTGTCAGGTAACGAAGTGTTTGCCTTTCTTTTACAAGTTCCTTATCGAGGAATTTATCGCTTAGACAGGAGTTGAAATATTCAAGACCTTCATTATCTAAAATAGAAAGGTAATTATAGATTAACTTCCTATAACACAAAAATATATTGGTGAGTCTTTTAGTGATCTCTGAAGTCTTCATCATTGATTCAAGAAACATCCTGTTAAACAGACCAAATAGAGGAATGTTTTCATTGCCTGATTCTGCTATCATTATAATAAGTTTTATAAGTGAATAAAGGTCATAGTTAATCCAGTCAATATATCTTTTGATCACAGAATATTTTTGTTGTTCTGTAAGTGAATTAAGGTCTGAGGTATAGTTTTTAAGGAGAGTCCTGTCTGAATTGAGTGTGTCAAGTATATCTTCCCAGTATGTTGTCCCCTTGAAAAATCTAAAAGTTTTCATAAATCTTAAAGCGAGGTTTTTCTCTGCTCGCTCGATGCTTGATCCTTCCTTCTCCTGCGAAAAGATTTCAACAAAGACACTGTTTTTTCTCAAATGATACTCTATATCCTCTATCATCCCTGGTATAACTCTTCGTACCATCTTTACATATTCATAATAATGAACAAGAAGATGGTCAGATGCCCTTAGTACACCAACATCCTCATAGCCAAGAAATCTTGCAACGGTTGCAAGGTTATCAAACATTCCAGTCTCATTTATCCTGATTTCCTCCTCCTGGACCACAAGAAGTTGGTAAATGTATCTGAATATTTCAAAAAATGAGAGTGCTCTTTCAAGTTCCGAGTAATAGCTCAATCGAAAGTTATCCTTTTCTTTTAGTTTATCAATTATATCCCAACTGTTTGTTTCATGAATGTTAAAGAGGGTTTTTTTTGCGGAGAGAATGCCTTTTATGATTCTTAATGCATCGTCCTTTGGATTTATCTTCTTTCGAGCCAGGGGTCGGATAATCAATGATTTCACCTCACCTGTAATACCCCTAATGAAACCTTCATTAAATTTGTTATGTTCGTTTCCTCTAAAAAAATATCTTTGGGAAATTTCTTTATAAAATTTGTCAAACAATTCAGAAGAACCGATAATCCTTTTTGCACCGAGTATTTCAGATATAATTATAAAATCACCTATCGCTTTATCAAGGACAGTTCTATATTCTGGTATAGAAGCGGAATAAGTGCTTTCACTTATATGTTCTGAGAGATGGAAGTGTATGGAGCAGGCAAATTTCATCATCTCTTTCGCCATTCTACCTATTGCGCAATTAAGATATTTCCTATTCTGAGAACCATCATCAACAATACCGATATCTATATCATCCTGGTCAGCTCTTGTGCCAACACTTGCAATGAAGAACTCCAATCTCTCATTTTCTGGCAGAAGAAGACGCAGAAGATTATCCATATATGATGCTGTTAAAGACCTGAAGTTATTTCCGATATTCTTCATAAAGACTTTATATATTTCCAGATTGTTCGGTGAGGAAACAAGTTTAAGTACATTTATAAAAGAAAGGTTCATATGGAGGTATTGAAGGGCATAATAGCACCCGAGAAAATTTAATTTTTCCCTTTCATCTCTCCCAACATCAAGAGCTGATGACATCTCACTCTTAGGATCTGTTGCATAGTGCCAGAAGTGGACCTGATCGACCTTACCCTTCTCTTCGAGACGAGCTTTCAAGCAATCGAGGTAGGAATCTATTGCAAGTAAATATTTTCTATTGTGATTTCCAAGTATTGAAGATTCTTCTTTTAATATATCAAGTGGTTTTCTCATAGTTCTTTGTAATTAGTTATGTTCGTTAGAACGTTTCGTTCGTTGTTAAAATTTATAACGTTCGAAGCGCTACTAACGTTTAAAGTTGATTGATTCTTTCCTGAATGCTATCTGGAAGTTTTGTATCAGCATAACCAAGTTCGTCTTTTATCTCAATGAGTTGAACAAGGTGTTTTTTTAGTCTTACTTTTCTATTAATTTCAATTGCACTCATTTTAATGCTTCTCCAGAACCATTCTTCCTCACCGAATCTCTTCAGCATATGGAGACAATGTCTTATGTCAACACCGAAGTCATCCCTGAGATTCAGTTCTTTTTCCATCCTTGGGGAAACTATCTTTTCAACAAATACATCAAGAGGGTCTGCAAGAAAGAGTATAATATGATAATCCCTATTCTGAAATCTTACCGTTTCATTGTGAGGTTCTTTCCTCCTTTTTAATGGGTTATAGAAATCAAAAAGATTACTTTTAATGATATAATCTACATTGAACCATGTAGTGCTAAATGACCATACTGTATGAAGACTTCCAATATTTTTATTCTGAACAATTCCGTCGTCCAGTTCTACTATCCTTAAATTCTTAGATTTTTCCTTTTTTCTAAAATCCATAATCCCATCGCTGTTCCTGAAGAGGAGGTCTACATCCCAGAGTACCTTATAACCTCCGATGAACCCCTGGATAAGGATACTCATAGCGCCGATAATGATAAAATTCGGATTTTTTTTATCAAGTAGAGAAGAAAGTTCCTCAAGGATTAAGAGAAGGTTTTGTCTTCTCTTTACATCAATAAAGGAAAGCCAATGCTCTCTTTCTTTCATTCTTACTCAATGAAAGTTTTGTGTTTTTCTGCCTTTCCAGAGGAGATGTTATCTTGTCTTTCAAAAAGCATTCTTAACCCTATCAGACAGTTTTCTGCAAACTTCTCTGCTGTCAACATCACTTTAGTTGCTCCTCATTTTCCAGGATGTTAAGGTCTTTATGTCTTTTAAGGATTTCGTCTGCCAATCTATCAAGTGATGTAAAATCCTCTTCCTCAGGATAACCTTTTATAATTACAGGTTTTATGATTTCGACCTTAAGATTGGGGAGCATTCCTATAATATGGTCTTCTATCCTGCTTCCCCATCCATATGAACCTATAAGCGATGCAAATTTCAGTTTTGGTCTGAGGGCATTTGCAAGAAAAGCTGCATAGACAACACTCGGATGAGGACCAGTCAAAACAGTGGGAGAACCAATTACTATGGTAGCTGCATCTACAAGAGCAATAGCGAGTTCACCAATATCAGTTCTGGTTAAATTAAAGGGCTTTACAGTTAGACCTCTTTTAATGAGAGCATCCACAAAGTAGTCTACCATTTTTCCTGTACTACCGTGCATCGAAACAAAAGGAATAATAACTTCGTTTTTTACCTCATCAGAGACCCAGTCCCTGTATGCACCTATAATAAATTCCGGTCTTTTATAAAGTTGACCGTGACTCGGTGCAATTATCTCAATCGTTAGTTCCTTAATTTTCTCCAAATGTTTTTTTATATTCGTTCTGAATGGCATCATAATCTCTGCGTAATACCTCTTGGCAGATTCATAGACTTCGCATTCATTTTGAACAAAAAGCTCACTTGCTGCTAAGTGTGAACCAAATAAGTCACACGGGAATAATATCTTGTCCTCTCTTAAATAGGTAAGCATTGTCTCGGGCCAATGAACCCATGGAGCCATTATAAACTCAAGAGTCTTATCTCCAAGTGATATAGTATCTTTATCATGTACTGTTATAAATTTATCATCTGGGATGAGAAGGAGGTCCATAAGTAGTGATTTGCATTTAGGATTTGTTATAACCTTTGCATGTTGATATAACTCAAGAACTTTGGGTATTGTTCCAGAATGGTCCTGCTCAGCATGGTTGGAAATTACATAATCAATATTATTTATACGTAACTTATTGAGGTTATCTATAAGTTCATGCTCCTTGGGTGGGTCAACAGTGTCTATTAATGCTATTTTTTGAGTACCCTTTATCAAGTAAGCATTATAACTTGTACCATCGGGAAGAGGTATAAGTTCGTCAAAGAGTCTCCTGTCCCAGTCTATTGCTCCTACAGAGTAAATGTTAGGCTTTATTTCATGAACAGCCATTTTTTTCTCCTCGGTTTTTTGTGTAATGTATTAGGGTTCATTTATAATTCTCTTTTTTTCCCATCAGGTTTATTACTTTTCTCAAAGGAAGTATATAGAAATATTTTTGTATAGTTTTTAAGATATATAGATATATATTTATTCATCAAAAGACAATATAATGGAATTTCTATAAAAGTCAAGAAAAAACAT
>SOIS01000261.1 GCA_004375965.1 Candidatus Cloacimonadota bacterium
TTAAGAAACCTTGTATTTGAAAGAAACATTCCTAAAAAGAGCAAAAATAAACCGGATAAAAGAAACGGTCTAAAGAACTCCCTGTAGTTTGTGTATTTGTGAACCTTTATTTCCGATTTCTCCATCCTGCTAATTGTCTTGAATACCGAGGCAAGGCCTTCCGGATCCTTTGCCCTGAAATAGCTCCCGCCTGTTTCGTCTGCAACCTTACCGAGTAACTCCTCATCCAGCTCATCCTGTATCTTTACATACCTTGTACCCCAGATTGGATGCTTGACAGGAATGAGTGTTTCTCCTGGCTTACCAGCTCCTATTGTATATACCTTTATGCCGAGTGCCTCTGCTATCTTTGTTGCTGTTTCAGGATCAATCTCACCGACATTATTCCTCCCATCAGTAAGGAGTATAACCACTTTGCTCTTTGCTTTTGAACTCTTTAGTCTATCACAGGACTGTGCAAGACCAAGACCAATTGCAGTTCCATCCTCTATCATCCCTACGTTTGCCTTCCTTAAGAGTTCTATAATAACACCGTGGTCTGTAGTAAGGGGACATTGTGTATATGCATATCGTGCAAAAAGAACAAGACCTATTCTGTCCGATCTCCTCCCCTCGATAAAATCTTCTGCCACCTCCTTTGCTACATAAAGCCTATTATTGGGTCTGAAATCCATAGCCTTCATACTGCCTGAGATATCGAGAGCAATTACAATATCTATTCCATGGGAGGTAATTTCTGTCCTTGTTAAACCTTTTCTTGGTCTTGCAAGTGCAGTTACGAGAAGGAATAGAGCAACCACTTTAAGGATCAGTAAAACCTTGTCAATCCTCAATCTCCCTTTTCTGGGTTTGATGAGATTCTGGGAAGATGAAAATTTCATAGGCGTATCCGACCTCCTCCATCGATAATAGACAAGGAAAAGAAGGGGTGGAAGGAAAAGGAAGAAGAGCGGATGTGCAAACTTAAACATTAATTTCCTCCTCTTCCTCTTTCTTTGTCTTCTCAACAATATCCCTGATCATGCCAATCTCCTTCTCATTGTCAACTGATGGAGGGATATATTTTGCAAATTTTACAAGGTCGCTTCTGGTAAGAAAATCATGGGTTTTTACAAGGTAAGGTTTAAACTCTTTTCTCTTCCTAAGGTGGCTCAATATCTCATTTGTAGTGCTTTCAAGTGCAGGAAACTCATACATGCCTTCGTAATACTCCCTGAGAATAAAAGAGAGTTCTATATAGAAATGTTTTATTTCCTCAGGTGTTACAGGTTTATATTCGGAAAGTTTACTAAGCTCAGAGAGTGCAATTTCCCAGGATGGCGTTGTTACAATCTTCTCTAAAATTAATCTTTTCATTCTTTTTCTTATTAAAAGAAAAACCGCACCTGCTAAAATAATAATCGATGCAAAGCCAATAAGATAATACCAGTATGAAAACCTGATTCCAATCTGTGGTTTTATTCCCTTTATATCCTCTTCGCCTGTTAAACCAGGAGCAACGCTCTTTGTTTCTACAGAAATAGGTAGTGTTTTTAAATCCAGAGTATCGCCATTCTCCTTAATAAGAAAAGTTATTTCTGGAATTGTATCTATGCCTACATCATAAGACACAAGTTCATATTCCAGAATTGTTCTTTTGATACCCCTCCTTGTAACCGTTCGAATATTCCTGTTTTTAACAACAAACTTACCCATATAGGGTTGGTTTTCGGGTACAACCATCTCCTGGTCTTCTTCTGTAAAAACATCAACCTGCAATTGCAATCTATCACCTATGGTCACTTCATTCTTATCTATCTGCTGCTTCACTGATGGGATAGGGATTTTACCTGGCTTCCATCCCATGAGAAAAATCATCGATACGAGAACCATAATTATATTCATATAGTCCGTAATCTCCTCTCTCTCATTGTAAAGAATCTCACGAGTTCATCAACATATGGTCTAGATGTATTTAGATCAATAAGGTCAATATCGTTCGATGAGAAAAATTCATTTTGTTTTTCAAGAGCCTCTATTTTTCTGAGCCCATAATCCATCCTTCTTTTCCTATCACCGGTATCGAACCATCCAATATTACCTGTTTCTGCATCCTCAAGCAGCATCCATCCACTGAAACCAGGAATGGAGAGTTCAAGTGGGTCAAGTATACGGATTGCAATCAAATCGTGTTTCTGAGCAGTTATCTTCATCGGCTTCTCAAATCCCGTATCAAGGAAATCGCTGATTAAAAAAACAATCCCTCTCTTTCTCATCAACCTATTAAGGTGTTCAAGTGCGAGGGTTATATCCGTCTTTCTTCCTTGGGGTTTAAAATATAGAAGGTCCCTCATTATCCTTAAAACGTGTCTTCTTCCCTTCTTTGGCGGAACGAACTTTTCTATCATGTCTGTGAAGAGGAGAAGAGAGACCTTGTCATTATTGGAAATAGCAGAGAATGAAAGAAGTGCGGTTACCTCACTCGCCAAGCTTATCTTCTGCCGTGAAATTGTACCAAAGTATTCCGATGAACTTGCATCAACAACAAAGATAAGGGTACGCTCCCTTTCCTCTCTAAACTTTTTTACATATGGATGCCCCATTCTTGCTGTTACATTCCAGTCTATCCTTCTAATATCATCACCTGGGACATACTCCCTTACTTCTGAAAATTCTACACCCTCCCCTTTGAAAACAGACTCATATTCACCCGCAAAGACCTCATTGACAAGTCTTTTCGTCCTTATTTCAATTCTTCTTATGTGCTTAAGAAGTTCCTTTGGAAGCATTATGGAACCTCTATTGTATCAAAGATTTTTCTTATAATATCATCAGTTGTCATATCTTCTGCCTCTGCCTCGTATGTGGGTATAATCCTGTGTCTTAAAACATCGTAACCAATGGATTTTATATCTTCGGGTATGACATAACCCCTTCTTTTTATGAATGCATATGCCTTTGAGGTCAACGTAAGATAGATTGAAGCCCTTGGTGATGCACCGTATGCAATCATTCCTTTGAGGTCATCTATACCGTATTTTTCAGGAAATCTTGTTGCAAAGACAATATTGAGTATATAGTCCTTTATTTTTTCATCCATATGGATCTTATACAAAAGTTTCCTTGCTTTGAGAATATCTTTGGGTGTAATAACAGATTTTACTGTTATCTCCTCACCGCTTGTCATCCTTTCAAGAATTCCCCTCTCCTCTTCCATTGAAGGATAATTTACTATGAGTTTTAACATAAATCTATCTACCTGTGCTTCTGGTAGTGGATATGTGCCTTCCTGCTCAATAGGGTTCTGTGTTGCCATAACGAGGAACGGTTGTTCAAGCGGGTATGTGGTATTACCAATGGTGACCTGTCTCTCCTGCATTGCCTCGAGTAAGGCACTCTGAACTTTAGCTGGTGCCCTGTTAATCTCATCTGCAAGTATGAAATTTGTAAAGATAGGTCCCTTTCTTGGTTTAAAAGAATTATCCTTGGGATTATAAACAAGAGTCCCAATAAGGTCCGCAGGCAAAAGGTCGGGCGTAAACTGTATTCTCTGGAATTTTGTTGATATAGAGTCTGAGAGTGTTTTCACAATTAGGGTCTTTGCAAGTCCGGGCACACCTTCTATAAGTATATGTCCATCAGAGAGAAGCCCCACAAGTATTTTATCGATAAGATTTCTCTGACCTACTATAACCTTTCCTATTTCATCTGTTAGTTGTTCAATAAAAGAGCCTTCTTTCTCTATTCTCTTGCTAATCATTTTTATATCAGTATCCATTCCACCTCCTATCTATTAAAATCCAGTTATTAGTTATTCGTTATTAGTCATTAAAACATTTTAAATTAAATAATAACGCTATAATAATAACAAAAAAACCTTATGTCAAGTTCCAAATTTATAATATTAAACTGAAGTGTTCACTAACAATTTTAGGCAATTAAACTATAGTAGAGTATGTCATTTCTCGCCCCGTTAAATACCTATATCCACAAAATGTCTAAACCTTCTTTAAAAGATCTCTATTTAAAGGTATGGGTGAAACTCAAAAGTTTAAAAGTTTACTCCTGTCCCCATTAATTAACCCATTAACCTCTCCATAATAATTGCATCGTCATCAGAGTAATATCTCCTCTTAACCCCGATCTTATTAAAGTGATGTCTCTCATAAAAGGAAATAGCTGCGCAATTTCTTCTCCTCACCTCAAGAAACGCTCTCCTCTTTTTGTTGGAAGCACCATATTCCAGCATATCTTGCAAAATCCTTGTCCCTATCCCCTTTCTTCTTTCTTCTTTCTCTACAGCAATATTCAGTATATGAATTTTTTCTTCTTCAAGACAAGCCATACCATATCCTATAATTTTCTTGTTCGCCATAACAATACAGTAACAATCCTCGTTACTCATAAGTTCCCAAAATGCAAACGCAGACCATGGATTCTTAAAACATCTGTTTTCTATTTCTAATATCACAGGAACATCAAAAAAATCCATCCTCCGTAACATGTCTTAACATTATCCTCGAAACCACTCCTTGTCAAGTATCAAAT
>SOIS01000054.1 GCA_004375965.1 Candidatus Cloacimonadota bacterium
GTTCACGATATTTTAGCAGGCTCGCAATGACACCTTTTTTGTCATTGCGAGTGCTTCTTCTTACTCAGCTCGTGCGAAGCAATCCCATTATCTCTTAAATCTTTGAACTTTTCTATCATTAAACATTTACTTTCCGTTTTCAGCTGTCCAATGTCTTGATGTTTCCGTTCCAAAACAACTATTCTTCATCTTCCTCCCCTTCACCTCTTCTTCCCTTTATCTTATATCCTTTTCCTATTTAAAATATTCCTCTATCGTTTTCCATATCTTCTTTGTTTCCTTTGTTGCACAATTTTCTGAATATTCTACAGCAGGTATTCCATTAACAATTGATTCTGTAATCTCTGGCTCAAAAGGAATTTTGCCAATAACAGGAATACCTTCTCTTCTACACCAATCTTCTATCTTTACTGAATTTTCATAGTTTATATCATACTTGTTTATTACACAGGCAGACTTTACGCCAAAGTGTCTTGCAACGCTATTTACCCTTTTTAGATCATGTATCCCCGAAAGGGTCGGTTCTGTTACAACCAGTGCAAGATCCACACCTGAAATTGCAGCAATAACGGGACAGCCAATACCTGGCGGACCATCAATGATTACGAAATCTTTCTTCTTTTCCTCTGCAACTCGCTTCGCCATTTCTCTTGTTAGGGAGACAAGTTTTCCGGAATTCTCTTCTGCAATTCCCAGCCTGGCATGAACCATTGGCCCGTACTTCGTTTCAGAAATATACCATTCGCCTGATATAGTCTCTTCCATACTTATTGCCTCTAAAGGACAAACATAGGAACATACTGAACAGCCCTCACAGGAGATAGGGTCAATAACAAAAAAAGAAGATGTATTACCCTGATTATCATTTTTTATTTCTTTAATCGCATCAAACCTGCAAACCTTTATGCATTCACCGCATCCTGAACATAGTTCATTATTTATAACTGCTTTTTTGCCACCCGTGAATAGGTGGGTTTCTTTTATCTCAGGATGGAGAAGCAGATGGAGGTCTGCCGCATCCACATCGCAGTCGCAGAGCACTTTATTCTCTGCAAGTGCTGCGAACGAGGCAGTAACAATTGTTTTTCCTGTCCCACCTTTACCACTTATAACGACAATCTGTTTCATTCATCTCCTTCCTTAAACCACAAAGAATTCTATTTTATTATCTCTTCCAATCCCTGTCAATGTTATTTTCTGTGTTTTTCTTTTCCTTTGTCAAAAGAAATTAGATACTCCCATATCCTTTTGAATATATTCCTGTATTTATTACCTTCCTTCAACATAGGTATACCGTATGAATAAAGCACCGCAATTTCTCTTTCATAGGGAATCTCAGCTATCAAAGGAATTTTTTCTTCTTTACAGAATTCCTGCACTTTCATATCACCCGTCCCTGCACAATTTACTACAACGCCAAAAGGTATCATCAGTTTTTTTAAGGTTTCAACAGCAAGTTTCAAATCATGTAAGCCAAACGGTGTCGGTTCTGTTACAAGTATTGTAAAATCACTTCCCTGCACAGCTTTAATTACAGGACAGGATGTACCCGGAGGAACATCTATAATTGTAATTACATTTTTATCATTCTCTTTTATAACATCTTCCTTAGCAGCAGAAGAAACTATTGACTGATCTTTCCACCCCGTTGATGCTCTTTTAGCCTTTTCTTTTACAGATTTTATTAATGGTGCTGCCATAGGTTCCCCAATGTTCAGTTTTCCATGAAAAAATTCTATTCTGCCACAGAGGCCTTCTTCAATAAGACCTATCTCCCTCTCTTTCTCAATAATTGCATTATTAGGGCATAGAAGGCTGCATCCACCACATCCATGGCAGAGTTCAGGAAAAACAAGAACATTCTCCTTAACAACAATAATAGCATTGTATGCACATACCTCCCCACACTTTCCACAATAATTACATTTAGTAAAATCCACCTCAGGAATAGGAATACCAAACGAGGTACTCTTTACAATTTGAGGTTTCAGGAAAATATGCGCATTTGGTTCCTCCACATCACAATCAAGAAAATATATTTTCCCTTCTTGAGCTTCTTCAAGGTACAATGCAAGACTTGTTGCTACAGTAGTTTTGCCAGTACCTCCTTTACCACTTGCAATAGAAACAATCATCTTTCAACCTTTTATTAGTTTCAGTAGAAAGAACAATAGGTTCAGTTTTGAAGGAAAGGGCTCAGTTTTATTACCTTTTCAACCATTTGTCATTAGGATTTCGTCATTCGGATTTTCATATATGTGGCTTTATTTTCTCTTCTATCACACCTTTTGGTAAAGCACCTATGATCTCTCCAACTACTTTTCCATCCTTAAATATTGTAAGGGTAGGTATACTCATTATATTGTATCTTTGTGCTACGGATGGAACCTCATCAACATTCATCTTACAGACCTTTAATTTTTCTGGATAATCGTTACCTAATTCTTCAACAATAGGCGAAACCATTTGACAGGGGCCACACCATGGTGCCCAGAAATCAACAAGCACAGGTAATTCAGATTTCAAAACCTCTTTTTCGAATTCATCAACATTTTTAATCTCCATCTTTCTTCTCCTTTATTATTGATGTTCTCTTTTGTAGCCACACCTTTTCTTAATTCCCAATTCTCAATTCCTAATTGAGTACTGATTGTAACAATTTCTGCTCTATATTATATGTTCTTTAAGTACTCTTCCACTACCTCTTTTACTGTCATATCGGAACGAAAACCTGTAACAACCTTTATTCCAGCTGCATCAAGGGCACTCTGTGCATTTGGTCCTACAGCGTCAGTTAAAACGACCTCAGCTCCTTTCGAAGAAATCAAACGAACAGCTTCAGGTCCAGCACCACCCATCATTCCTATTCCTGGATTGGAAACAGGTTCAAACTTCATTGTTTCTGAATCAACGATAAGAAAATATGCACAGCGACCAAATTTCCCGCTTACCTGTGCATTCATAGTACCGCTTGTTACTGAAACCGCTATCTTCATCCTCTCCCCCTTTAGTCATTGAGCTACTAAGTCATGAAAGAAAAAAAGTCATATGATTAACCCTTTTTGAAAGTAAATCCACCTTTCTCTTAATATTTCCCATATCCTTTCTCAGTCTATCAATATCCAAAACAAAAACCCCAGTTATTATAGCATTTCTGGGGCAAAAGTCAATGCACAAACCACAGTCAGTGCATTTTGAATCGTCTATCTGTGCCTTTCCGGATGATAAATCAAAGGCACCCTCTGGGCACATCCTAATACAAAGTCCGCAACCTATACAGAGTTCCTCCCTGACGTAAAACATAACTATCTCTTGTCTCTCCCACATGTTCCCGTTTCAGAACAGGGTGGTGTATCGCATCTCTCATTTCTTCCACAGCAGGTAGTTCCTTTCGTATTGGAACTTCCCATTCGTATGGATGCGGGAAAAGACAGTAATTTTACAAGTTTTTGAGAACCGCAGTTTGGGCAGGCTAATGCTTCCTGTGATCCTGGACTTCGTATGAAAAACTCTGTTACTTTACCGCATTTATCACACTTAAAATCATAAATAGGCATCTTTACTCCTTTTTATTCTCCAGACCATAGTAAGCACCTGTTAAACATTAGACCAAAAACACACGACTTAAAATATTTGATTTTAGTCTATGATATCATTCCCTTACCATTTTGGTAGCGCATTGAGGACAGGTAACTTGATAACAGGGGACACCTAGTTGATGTGTGACCTTCGTTCCACAGGATGGGCATATGCAGTTCCCACCTACACCCATCCCCTTTCCACCCATACGTCCCCTTCCTCCTCCTCTTCCCATCCCTCTTCCTGTTCCTGGACCTGCGCCTTGCGGTCCTGTTCCATCGCCTCTTGGCATAATAACCTCCTGGTAAAATGCTCATTTAAATTATTCATCATACCTTGACCAACATTTTTTTAAAATTGATACTTCCCTGACTGCTTTTAATAACCTTACGCAGGCTAAACCTTCGGTTTTACTCAGGTCAAGAGCCTGCGGCTACCGATTTGACTTTTTCTCTAACTCTGTTTAGAAGAGTTTATTATCTTTTCAACTACTCTCATAAATGCTTTTGAAGCTTCTGATTCAGGATTTTCGAGGATAAAGGCTTTGCCACTATCACTTGATTGCACAATCTCTGGGTCTATTGGAATCCTTCCAAGAAACGGAACACCCATTTCCTTAGCAATCTTCTCTCCTCCGCCTTCCTTAAAGAGTTCAATCTTTTTTCCACAATGAGGGCAGATAAGCCCACTCATATTCTCTATTATTCCAACAACATTCAGGTTCAGCTTCCTTGCAAAGGTAACAGCCTTTCTTGAATCAAGAATGGAAACATCCTGTGGTGTTGTAACGATTATCGCACCTGTTGCAGGTATAAGCTGTGCAACAGAAAGAGGCTCATCACCTGTTCCTGGCGGAGAATCGATGATAAGCCAGTCAAGTTTGCCCCAATCTACATCACCGAGGAACTGTTGTATAACCTTCATCTTCAAGGGACCTCTCCATATTACAGGTAGATCCGGACTTTCTAATAGAAAAGCCATTGAAACAAGCCTCAGGTTCTTTGTAATCGGAACAGGCTGTATCTTTTTCGCACTCGCAGCAACCATTCTCTTCCCTTCCACACCCAGCATTTTCGCAAGATTAGGTCCATGAATATCTACATCTAAAAGACCAACCTGTTTTCCTTTTTCTGATAGGGCAAGTCCAAGGTTAGTAGCAACGGTGCTTTTCCCAACTCCTCCCTTTCCACTAAAAACAAGAACTCTCTGCTTTATTTTCGACAATGTTTCCTCTATATTCTTCTCTTGTTCTTCCTTCATACTCATCCTTTCTTTTCGAGTTCTTTAATCCTTTTGTTAATTTCATCGATCTGATGTTTTAGTAATTCTGCTTGCTGCTTCATAAGTTCAAGTTCCTGTTTTTTATCCACTCCTTGAGGAGTCACTCCAGGCGGTTCTATTCCTGGCGGAATTGCTCCTGGATACCCTGTTCCATAACCCATTCCTGCAGACATTCCTCTTCCCATACCCCTTCCCATACCTGCACCCATGCCTCTGCCCATTCCCCCACCCATGCCTCTACCCATACCAAAGCCTGTACCAAAATGTGCACCAACATCCGGTGCCTGGGTAGGCTGGAATTGACCAGACTTAAATCTTGAAATAGCCTCCTTTACTGTCCCTACCATACCTGTAATGACCTTCACTCCTGCTGCACTGAGCGTTTGAAAAGCATTGGGTCCGCAACTTCCTGTAAGCACAAACTCTGCACCTTTGTTTGCAACAAGTTGAGCTGACTGTATTCCTGCACCTCCCATCGCCTGGACATTAGGGTTCTCAATAGCTTCAAACTTCTCTGTATCAGGGTCAATAATGATGAAATAGGGGCATCTACCGAATCGAGGGTCTATCTGTGAAGTCAAATCCGTTCCTGAAGAAGTAATTGCAATTTTCATTTTTTTGTCTCCTCCAATTCTTTAATCCTCATTTTTATTCCATCGAGTTCATCCTCTATCATTTCTGCTTGTCCTTTCAACATTTCCAGTTCTTTCTCTGGTGTTAAGGGTGCAGCTCCCCATGGGTCATAAGGTGTTGGAAAACCTTTCATAGGGAAACCTTGTACCTGCGTTGCGGGAACCTGTCCCTGCTGCCAGTAATAATCCATCTGAGGTGTGGGCCAGGTACCGTGTAAGAGATACTGAGCTGCAGGTCCTAATCCTGTAGGACTTCTTCCAACCCATCCAGGGCTATACCCAAATCTCATCCAGCCTGGTAAGCCTGTTAGATAGTACATATTTCTGTGTCCATATCCTCCCATTTTTTCCTCCTTTAGCATAATAAATTATGCTTGATTACATTGATTTCTATAAGATTACACAGATTATAAAATGAAATCTCTTTTTGAGATTTCCTTTTTTCACTAGTAGCGGAATCTTCTTCCTCTACCGCCACCTCTTCCTCCAAAGAATCCCATCCCATAATATGGTCTCATCGGCATAGGGTTTTGATATGGATACGGTGTAGGATAATATCCACCATACTGATACTGTCCACCATAGGGATACTGTCCTGGTCGCATATAATCGTAAGGGTAACCTCCAAAACCTCCCCCTCGACCCAATCCAAGACCCATCCGAGGTACAGGATTGGCAAATCCAGGTGTTGAATAACCTGCACAGTATCCAGCTGCCCTACCTGTCATAGATCCAAGACCTCTTGGTCCTGTTCCATCTCCTCCTGGCATTTAACTCACCTCCTTTTATCTACTATTAAATATATGCAATTTCTGTGCCAGAATCCTATTTTAACTAAGTACCAAAAATTATAAACTTATCTATTTCACAAGTTAGGAAATTAACGAAATTTGTTTCAATTATGAAAATTTGTTTCAAGATGAAACAAACATATAAAAAGAAGTATTGACAAAAGGAGGTATTTCAGTTATATTATTATATGTTGAATCTTCAAATTCAACAGAGATAATTTTTCAACTTGAAGTAACTACAAATGAAAGAATATGAAAAGGGAAATCAACTCTATCCCCCCCTTTGAAAAAGGGGGGACAGGAGGGATTTATTAAAAGGATAAAGATATGATAACACAGGAAGCATATGAGGATTTCCTGGAGAAATTTTCTGATGGTGTAATAGCAATTGATAAAAATCTGAGGATTATTAGCTTTTCAAGGGGAGCGGAAAGGATAACCGGGCATAGGGCTAATGAGGTTACAGGACTTACCTGTAAGGAAGTTTTCAAGTCAACCATCTGTGAGAAGAGCTGTATTGTTAAAATTGTATCGAAAACAGGTAAACCTGTATCAAACATTCGAGAAGATATAAAAAACGTCAACAATGAAACAATTCCTGTTTCTATAAATGCGTCACCACTACTAAATATTCATGGAGAAGTAATTGGCGTTGTCATGAGTTTCAGAAATGTTCTTGAGGTCTACAAACTCACTGCTGATCTTTTCAAAGAATCTGTAAGGCTCCAATCTATTCTGAACTCTATTGCAGACGGTGTATTTACAGTAGACACCAATTGGCTTATAACAAGCTTCAACCCTTCTGCTGAAAAAATTACAGGATATAAGAAAAAAGATGTTATTGGAAAACCCTGCAGTACTGTATTCGGAAGTGAAGTTTGCAGTAAGGATTGTCCACTCAGGAAAACTATTGAAACAGGAAATACTATCACAAATTTTGAAATGGGTATTATCAATGAAAAGGGTGAAAAGATTCCTGTAAGCGTGAGTACAGCCTTACTGATAGACGAAAAAAACGAGATTATTGGTGGCGTAGAAACATTCAGAGATCTCACAGTTTTGAAACAACTAACAAATGAGTTAAAAGGAAGATATAGTTTTGGTAACATTGTCGGGAAAAATCCCAGAATGCAGGAGTTATATAATTTGATTGAGACGGTTAGCAACACAAATTCAACAGTTCTTTTACTTGGTGAAACAGGAACAGGAAAGGATTTAGTCGCAAGAGCAATCCATTACAATTCACCAAGAAGGGATAAACCCTTTATTAAGGTTTCCTGTGCAGCATTACCTGAGTCACTACTTGAAAGTGAACTATTCGGTCATAAAAAAGGCGCATTTACCGGTGCAATAAGGGATAAACCAGGAAGGTTTAAATTAGCAGACACTGGCACAATCTTCCTTGATGAGGTAGGTGAAATTCCTGTTTCAGTTCAGGTTAAACTATTGAGGGTGCTCGAGGAACAGGAGTTTGAACCCCTTGGCGATACAAAACCAACGAAAGTTGATGTGAGAATTATTTCAGCAACCAACAGAGACTTAAAAGAGGCAATGAAGGAAGGAAAATTCAGAGAGGATCTCTTTTACCGATTGAATGTAGTTCCCATTTATATCCCCCCTTTAAGGGAAAGAAAGGACGATATACCACTTTTCGTTGAGCATTTTATCCAAAAATTCAACAAAGAGACAGGTAGGAATATCCTTTCTGTCTCAAGAAAGGCTATGGAAATACTGCTTGATAATACGTGGACTGGGAATGTAAGGCAGCTTGAGAATGTTATTGAGCATGCATTTGTTCACTGTGATGGGAAAACCATCCAGGTTCAACATCTACCGGAAGAAATCAGGTCAAAGAAAGTGGAGGATAGATTTCTGGATACAGATAGACCTTTTGAAGAAATAGAAAGACTGGTCATAGTAAATGCATTGAAGAAAAACAATCACGATAGAGAGAAGACTGCCCATGTTCTCCATATTTCCAGAACCACGTTGTGGAGAAAGATGAAAAAATATGGGATCAAGAAAATTTAATCAAAGTATCCTTTTCCCACCATCCCACCATAAGAAAAAAGAAGATATCCTCTTGTCCCTGCTCCCTCGACCCTAATAATCTCCTGCACAAGATTTGTATAATCCTGAAGATATGCACCAAGTCCGACTGCAAGTTTATCTCCACCAATAAGTGCTGCAATGTTTCTCGTCTTTCTTTCAATCCAATCTATATTTGTTGAATAGAGCATGGGAACCACAAAATCGACATAACCTAACCGAGCCCATGAAACCCAGTCCTGAAAGAGGTCATCTAAGGCATGTGTGTTGTCCCCAATAACAGCAACAGAAACTTGAATCCCTGGTTTTTTCCTTCTTATACTATTAGATATCTCCTTTATTGTGAGCGTGACCTGTTCACGACGCCAGTCATCCCACCTCTTTTGAAGGTCAAAAAAAGCTTCATCCCCGAACTCTTTCTTAATATCAGTATCAGTCACATCCTGGAGTTTTAAAGGGTCTATATAATTTGCCCTCATAAATGTTACGCGTGCAGGAATATCGTACCCATAATTACTTCGTGGATAACGACAGTAATCCATATGTAAACCGTCTATATCATAATTCTTTACAATCTCATCAACAATTTTTTTCAGGTATTCTCTCACCTCTTCATTCCCTGGTTCTAGGAAATAGCCCTCAAGCCCCACAGCTTTTATCTCTTCAATAGAATAGGTCTTAAGGTTTATCCCTCTATCATCACCAATGAACCATTCAGGATGTTTGTTCGCTATATGGCTCTGTGTCAAAGGAAATGGTGCATGGGACCAGGCATAGTAGAGGTTTATCCAAGCATGAACTTTGTAACCATCCCTGTGAGCAAGTTTTACTATAAGATCAAGAGGGTCATAATTGAAAGGTGCTTCAAGGAGTTCTGTGGAGCGCGGTGCTATCTTAGATTTATACATTGCTTCACAACGTGCATACACCTGAACAAAAAGGGTATTGATATCATATTTTTTTATATCATCCATTAACTTGAACACCTTGAGTGGAGCATCAACATCCCATCGGATAATCCAAATACCCTTCATCTCTTCTGAGTGGAGGTTAATAAAAAATAGTAAAGAAAAAAACAAAAGAGAACTTTTTCTAAACATCAAAAATAAGTCTTGTAAACCAGATTTGGTCTCTTCGGATGATTTTCAACTGATGATATGTAAGGGCTTTAACCTCTCCTTTCATCTCCTCTTTTTTTAAGCGTATCCCCTCGAGTTTTACATCAAGGGAGTTTTCATTTATCCTGGGTATATAAATCTTCAGAGGAAAAAATCTCTCATTTGTTATAAACCAAAGAATTTCAGATAGATAGGAATGGAGTAGTTCTTCTGGTGAATCCTCTTTTAAATGCAGCTGCTTCGAAATCTTTTTATTCCTGGAAACTGGCTCTGAGATTATTGATAACATTCCTTTTGCAGCATTGATAAATAATTCCTTGAGTGTTTCTCCCTCGACTTCCATTCCAACATCTGAAGGATGATCTATAAATTTATAACCTTTTTTGCTGTGTTGCGGTTTTGCAGTGCTGCAGTTCTGCTGTTTTGACTTTTTATTTAATTTGCGTTTATCTGTGTTCATCTGAGTCTACAATTTTTTCTCTGTGGTTCCCTATTAGACTGCGAATAACTAACCGGTGAATCTGCGTTCTCTGCGGTTAACTTCTCTTATTTTTTATGAGGAGAAAGTATAGCAACGGGCAATATAATTTCCTCAAGTGATATTCCGCCATGTTGGAATGTGCCTTTATACCTCTTTTCATATTGATGAATATGTGTGGGATAGACAAAGAAATAATTCTCTTTAGCAATTGCATATTTCTTATGAACATTTTCCGAAGGTAATTTATATTTTAGTGGTTCTTTTATGAAAAGCGCATCTTTCATATTACACCGGATGGTAGTTCCATGTTTATACCTGAGATTTACAGAAACATCTTTCCCTGCCTCTATTGGTGTTCCGTTTTCAACCATTATAGAGCCATGGTCTGATGTTATAACAATAGTAATATCATAACCCACCATTATTCTCATTGCTTCAAATAAAAATGACTTTAAGAACCATGCTACAGTTAGTGCTCTTAAGCCATCATAATCGTACATCATTTCCTTAAGCACATCTAACTCGGACCTCGTATGGAGTAATATATCTATAAAATTTACAACGATAACAGCAAATGGAATTTTGTACCAGCTTTTAGTTATCGAAGGTAATCGAGCTGATTCGCTTAAATTGAGTATTTTAAAGAATTGAGGTGGTCGTGCAAGTCTAATTCCTTCCCTTTTTAGAAGTTCTATTAAAAGCTCCTTTTCATATCGGTTCTGACTGCCTTCACTCCATTGTCCCCAATATTCAGGATAAAACCGTGCCATATCAGAAGGAAATAATCCACTGAAAATGGCATTCCTTGAGTACGGTGTAGCAGTGGGAAGTATAGAAAAATAGTGATGGTTTTCAATCCTATAATAACTTTGGATAAGTTTCTCAAGAGCATTCCACTGGTCAAGTCTCATACAGTCAAGAAGGATAAACACAACCTTCTTCCCCTTTTTGAGAAGTGGAAAGACATATTTTTTCATTATATCAATAGAGAGAGTTGGCCTTTCATCTTCTTCATTTGATACCCATTTTATATAGTTATTTTCGATATACTTGCAAAACTGGACATTAAAGGATTTTCTTGTGTCAAGGTGTGTTTTCTTTATATTCTTATCGTTCAAATCCTGAAAGATGTTGTCCCATTTACTCAATTTCCTGTGTATCTCAATCCATTCATTCCAGTTGATTCCAATCAATCTATCCTTGCTCAGTTCCTGCATCGCCTTCGTATATTCCTCCGCCAGTTTGACAGAAATAATGCTCTGTCTGTCAACCACCCTTTTCACAGTCGCGAGAAGTTGTTTCGGATTTATTGGTTTTATAAGAAAATCATCCATCCGGTATCCAAAAGCCTCATCTACAAGTGCAATATCTTCACTTTTTGTCACCATTATAACAGGAAGATAGGGTGAGTGTAATCTAATCCCCTTAAATGTTTCCATCCCATCAATACCAGGCATCTGTTCATCTAACAAGACAAGATCAAAGTCTTCCCGCTCAATCATAGCAAGTGCGTCATGACCGCTCATAGCCTCTTTTACATCATATCCATAGTTTTCAAGAATAGTTACCTGGGAGAGAAGACTTGCTATTTCGTCATCTACCCATAAAATCTTCTTTTTCAATTTTCCCCCATCTGTTGTTAAGTTTTCTTATTCTTTCTATTTATAGCAGGAAGGTAAATAAGAAAGGTAGAACCACTCCCAAATTGTGTGCTCTCAAGCAGAATCCTCCCATTGTGATACTCCTCAACAATCCTTTTCGTAATTGCTAAACCAAGACCCCAGCCAAATTTTTTGGAGGTGTATCCTGCTTCAAATATCCTTCTTACTTCATCCTTCGGGATTCCTCTTCCATTATCCTTCAACCTTATTTCAACATATTTTGCACTGGAAGAATCTCTGGTACTTATCTCAATCAAACCCTTCTTCTTGTCCATTGCATCAATTGCATTTTTAACAAGGTTTTCAATAACCCAGGAGAGTAAATCGAAATCAAAAAGAACCCTTTTTCGAGCATCATAATTCTCTTTTATTACAATTCTGTTATCAATTGTTGGTAATTTTCTTTTTAGATAGTCTACAGAATCCTTAACTACACTGTTTACATCCCCTTCTTTCAATTTTGGTAGCTGACCGATGCTGCTAAACCTGTTCGTCACCTTATGTAATCGTGCCACATCCTTTTCCAACCCCTCTATTATCTCCTTTGGATTATCTTTTTTTAATATTTCAGTCCATCCCATAAGTGAACTGAGTGGTGTTCCAAGCTGATGTGCAGTCTCCTTTGCAAGACCGACCCATATGTGTTCCTCATCACTCCTTCTTGCTATACTGAATCCAAGGAAACCAACTATAATAAATACTATTATTACTCCCGATATGATGACAGGAAACCACTCCAGCTGCTTTACAAGAGAAGTTTCACCATAATGAACAGTTCCAAGTTTTATCTTACCTCCATAAAGCATAGGAATAGGTTCATTTTCTTTATCGAGTCTTCTTGTTATTTCAATCAATCTTTTCACAGGACCTTCTGGAGGATTCTGTGGGTCAACATTCTCAAGCATCTCGTTTGACACAGATAACAAGTCTATATCAACATTTCGCCAGGCTCTCGGGATACCTCTTTCATCTGTGATAACAACCGGAAAATCAATGTTTTTGATAACCTCCCTGAATATTATTTCCATTTCTGGGTTGGGTTCTGGGGCAACCCCATATGCAGTTGTTTCGGTTTTCAAGAACTCTGCGAAGATCTTTGAAGTGATTTTTGTTGAATCCCTTACCTCTCTTACGAGAGTTTGAAAATAAAGAAATATACCGAGGATGATTGCTATGAATCCTAAGAAAAGGTAGCCTACGAGTGTTCCCGGTAGATGTAAGCTTCTTCTCCGTATATTAAACATTTATCCTATCCTTTTCTCCTAATTTCTCCTGTAAAGAATCTTGTAAACTTGTCAAGAAGTGCTCCTACTTTTTTATCGTCTTTGGGGTAGGAAAATATCAGTATCTATCAGAAACTGTAACACTTTCAGCCTCTTTTAATACATGTTTGTATAATTTTCTGTATATTCCGTCTTTCTGAAGAAGTTCTCCGTGTTTTCCATAGTCTACTATTGTTCCTTTCTCGACCACATATATAAGGTCTGCATCCTTTATGGTAGACAGTCTATGTGCTATTACAATCGTTGTCCGTCCCTCCATTAATTTATGTATTGCTTCCTGAACCTGTAATTGTGATTCAGCATCAAGCGCAGAAGTCGCTTCATCCAGAACTAAAATTGGTGGGTCCTTCAGGAGTGCTCTTGCGATTGCGATACGCTGTCTTTCTCCACCGGAAAGGGATGCTCCTCTCTCTCCAATTATTGTATTATAACCATTAGGAAGTTTTTCTATAAAGTAGTGAGCATTTGCTGCCTTTGATACCTTTATAACCTGTTTACGGGAAATCTTAGATCTTCCATAAGCAACATTATTAAAGATTGTATCATTGAATAGTATTGTTTCCTGTGTAACGAGACCTATTGCTTCCCTCAAACTTTTCAGAGAAAATTTTCTTATATCAACACCATCAATCTCAATAGCACCTGATGTCGGGTCATAAAACCTGGGGATAAGATTGATTATTGTTGACTTACCAGCTCCTGATGGCCCCGCAATCGCTACTATCTGACCAGCCTTCACCTCGAGATTTATATCATTAAGAACAGGGATTTCAGAATCATACGAAAATGAAATATTTCGAAATCTTATATGTTTTGTAAAATCGGGAAGTGTTATGGAATCCGGGTATTCTTTCACCTTTTCTTCTGTGTCGAGTATCTCGAATATCCTTTTAGCAGCTCCCAATCCTCTCTGGATCTTACTATTTGCTTCACCAATCCTTTTAATAGGCTGCATAAGGGAAAGAGATGCAGCGAGAAAAACAAAGAATCTATCAGGGGAAAGAGTCTGACTTACAAGAATGAGGTGCCCTCCATAGAGCAGAATTACACTTGCAGCTATTGCTCCCAAGAATTCTGTTAAAGGAGCAATAGAGAGTCTTAGGGTTTCGAATCTGATAACAGTTTTGAGATAATTAACTGTATTTCTGAAAAATTTTCTAAGTTCAAAACCCTCCATTGCAAATGCTTTAACAATTCGAATACCAGAAACCGTTTCTGTAAATGTAGACATCATTTCACCCATTTTTTCCTGTATTCTTGTTCCTCTTTTTCTTAGTCTCTTTCCAACCCTTGCAATCAGAAAGATAGAGAGCGGTACAATAAGAATGGAAAGGACTGAGAGCTGCCAGCTTGCCCAAATTACTATAATAATATATATAATAGCAAGGGTGCTCTCCCTTACAATCTCTATAAATCCCTTTGAAACGGATTCCCTGACGATTTCAATATCGTTGGTTACTATCGAAGAAAGATTGCCAGTGCTACTCTTAGTAAAAAATCCCAGTGAAAGAGTGTGAATATGTCTGTAAAAATGATTTCTTATATCCTTTATAACCCCCTGTTCAACACGGCAATTGAAGTAGTTATGAAAGTATTGAAAGAACCCTTTTAGGAAGAAGATCAAGATGATAACAAGAGAAAGCCTTTTCAATGCAACAAGTGGAGATGACTCAAACATCCATCTATCAATATTATTAAGAATCCTTATATTACTTTCACCAAGAATAGAAAGTGCGTTCCCATCTCTATTGAATATTGCAATTACAAACGGTGATATCATCCCGAGGGAGAACCCGTTAATAAGCGCGAAAATTATCATAGTGATAAAGGATAGTGTAAAGAAAGTTTTATAAGGTTTAATATAAGAAAAGAGTCTAAGGTACATTATTTTCCCTCTATAAAATCTTTTATCTTATTAATAAGCGATTGTAGTTTCTCTCTGAGCGAAAATACCTCAATATGATGACCAGTGGAAGGATAAAATTTTTCTCCCTTTTCAAGCAAAAGAAGCGTTCTCTTATTCTGTAGAAATCCTATTGATAAAACAGGGTTAATAGAAGTGATTATGGATTCACAAGAAGAGCACTCCTCATAAACTTTTTCAAGTGGATAGATCGGCACAAGAGCATCTCCAACCTCTTTCCGCATTTTTGGTATTTCTTTTCTTTCGTTAACGAAAATAAAAGGACTAAAGTTCCTCTTTTTTAGAAATGAAAAAAGGTTAAGGGCGATTTTATCATTATGAACTGAGATTCCTATTTTCCTCTTTTCCTTTTTCGCAGTAGGTTTTTTCTTCCATTTTATCCTCTTTGTTTCCTTCTTTATACCAAGTGGTTGAAGGATAAGGTTATTCCTATCAATCTCGTCAAACAATGTATACGCTGCAATGACCATATTGAAAATTGGATTATCAACTGAACCATCCAAGCACATACGGATCTTTGATTTTAGAATAAGTGCAAACATCGTTAGTTTGTCTTCAGTGAATCTGTTTAATTCAATATAAATATCATACTCTCTCCTCTTCAGATTTTCCATCAAATTTTTATAATTTTGAGACAAAGGCGAAGCGAAATCCTTGTAATAAATCTTCCTTGTTGGTTGATCATTAAAAAAGAAGTTGAGTTTTTCATTTATGAGCAGATCTACATTTCTTCTACCCTTATGCCCTATAATATTCTCAATTGCTGGAAGAGAGAAAACCTCTCGACCTGGTTCCATAATTGGATGAATAAGTAAACTTTTGTAAGTTTTCAGTGTTTTTGTAAAATCTATTGGTTTCGTCCTATAAAAGCGTCTTTTAAGTCTTAGATAGTTTTTTATCCAGAGTGACATAATTATTCCTATCTTATACCTCTTTTAATATAATTCCTTTTTTATCTGTATTAAGAATCATAAATATTGACTTCAATTTCGTTTAATAATTTAACAATTTTCTTACCCTTTGTCAAGCAAATTCAACCACAGATCATCACAATTAAGAAGCTTGAAGACAGACATCAGAGATTAGAAGTTTTATGTCATCTGTTGTTTGAACTTCCCTATCTTTCAAAAAACCTTGACTTTTTGTAATGTATACCTTACAGTTAGCTATGGAGAAAAAGGAATATTATGCAAGATTTAAGCATATACACAAGGGTAGATACGAAATCTCCTGGGAAAAATTCGGATCTCTTTGCAAGGAGTTAGCATTGAAAATACATAGTGACTTTCATCCCGAATATATGAAAAGTGAGTAATTAAAGCAAATAAAGGAGGGAAAATGGGAGGCAAAAGCTATGATGCCGTTGTATCAATAGTTTTTCTCATTGCCCTTTTAAGTCTCTTTCCAGTAATGTCCTGCACGAAGAAAACAACCGAGCCTGAAAATCACCACGGAAAAGGCAGAGTAGAATGGGAGAAAACTTTTGGAGGAAGTTCCTATGAGTATGGATTTTCGGTTCTACAAACTTCTGATGGTGGATACATCATTGCTGGAACTACATATTTACTTCGTGCTTATGAAACTGACGTTTATCTTATAAAGACAGATATAAATGGAGATACCCTCTGGACAAAGACATATGGGGAGAACGATATTGATGAGGCTAATTCAATACAACAGACCTCTAATGGTGGATACATCATTGCTGGATGGACAAACTCGTTTGGAGAAGGGTGGGAGGATGTATATATTATAAGCGCGGATGCAAATGGTGATATACTGTGGACAAAAACCTATGGTGGGACACTTCGGGATTTCAGTCGCTCAATTCAACAAACTTCTGATGGTGGATATATCATTGGAGGATATACAAATTCGTTTGGCGCAGGTTATTATGACGTTTATCTATTAAAGATAGAACCATAGACCTTTTTTGGTCAGTTTGATTAATTGTCTTGGTTCAATTGGTTTGACTGGTTAACAGAATGCAGTAGATTTTTAACTTTTTACTTTTTACTTGGCCTTTTAAATGGGAGGTGAGAATGAGGGTATTAGTTGTTGGGGGTGGTGGAAGAGAGCATACCCTTGTATGGAAGATAGCGAAGAGTCCCCTTGTAGATGATATTTTTTGTACACCAGGGAATGGAGGAACGGAAGAGATTGCTAACAACATTGAGATTAAAGCAGAGGATATAGGAAGTTTGCTCCAATTTGCAAAGAAAGAACGTATTGATTTAACTGTTGTTGGTCCTGAAGCTCCTCTTGTGAATGGAATCACAGATGCTTTTAAGGGTGAGGAACTAAACATATTTGGACCATCAAAGGACGCTGCGATAATCGAAGGAAGTAAAGCATTTGCAAAAAAATTAATGAAAAGAGTAGGTGTTCAGCAGGCAGGATTCCAGGAGTTCAGTGATGCAAAAAACGCCATTACTTACTTAAGAGAACAACATTTTCCCATTGTAATAAAAGCAAGTGGACTCGCAGCAGGAAAAGGTGTTATTATTGCAAACAATATTGATGAGGCAGAGAAAACTGTCCATGATATTATGGTAAATAAGAGATTTGGGAAGGCAGGCACAATAATTATTATCGAAGAGTTTCTCAAGGGTGAAGAAGTATCTCTTCTGGTCTTAACAGATGGAGAAGCTGTCCTTCCATTTCTATCATCGCAGGACCATAAACAGGTTTACGATAATGACAGGGGTCCCAACACAGGTGGGATGGGAGCCTACGCACCCGCTCCTGTTCTTAATAAGGAAGAGGCAGGGAAGGTAATAGATAGAATTATCCTCCCTGTATTATCAGGGCTGAGAAAGGAGGGAGTATCATATACAGGTGTTCTCTATGCAGGTCTTATGATAACAGATGATGATACAAAAGTGCTGGAGTTTAACTGCAGATTCGGAGATCCTGAGATACAGGCAATCATGCCACTCTGCAATTCAGATTTGGTTGAAGCCCTTTTAATGAGCCTCAATGGTGAATTAAAGAGTGCAAGGATTGAATGGAATGATGGAAGTGCAGTCTGTGTTGTCCTTGCTTCTGGTGGCTATCCTGTTAAGTATGAAAAAGGGAAAGAAATAGAAGGATTGGAAAGTTTTAAGGGAAAAGAAAATGTCATTCTGTTCCATGCAGGAACGAAAAAGGAGAATGGAAGACTCCTTACAGCAGGTGGTAGGGTGCTCGGTGTGACAGGTATGGGAAGTAACCTGAAAGAAGCAATAGAGACAACCTATTCAGCAGTGAGAGAAATTACGTTTGAAGGAATGCACTTCAGGAAGGACATTGGAAGAAAGGGATTGGTACGAGAGAAATCCCTGTTAAGTAAATGACCAAGCCTAAAATCCGAATGACGAACAATAAAGACACAGTAATCGCAGGAAACGCAGTAGACACAACATACAAATGGAATTGGTTTTAATTCTTATTCTCTTTGCTAAAACATGGATAGTAGTACCTGAAGGCTCAATCATTCCAAATTCCCTGTCTTTAAAGACTACCAATGAAAGTCTCCAGACGATAATCCAAAATGCAACCACAGGCGATACGATCCTTTTGAAAAAAGGCACGCACTCGGCAACGCAGAAACCATACAAAGAGAGTATCTGTGGGAACTGCGAGAATCCACTTACAGAAGTTGAAGCAACAGTCGGTTTCCATATCAAGGAAAAATCCCTAATAATTATAGGCGAAAATAAAGATAGTACTCTCCTCGTTACCAATGCTGGTTATGGGGTTCTCTTTGAAGAGAGTTATGGTTCTCTAATCACGAATCTTACAGTAACTGGAGGTATCCGTGATCCTGATGGGAATGCTACCGATGCTGCTATCGTTGGGAAGAATTGTAGACTAACAGTTAAAAATGTTCGCATAACCGATAATACACACAGGATTGATACAGTTGCCGTAGGAATCGGAGGTATCTTTGGAAGGGAAGGTGCAGAACTTTTTGTCCTGAATAATGAAATAAAAAATAACGGATGGGATGGTGTAACTTTGTATCGGGGTGGAACCGCTGTTATTGCCGATAATGTAATCGAGAAGGGAAGAGGGGCAGGGATAGGCATAACCTGGGACGGAAGTGCTCTTATCTACCGAAACAGAATTTCCGGATACTGGAAGGGCATCGGCTCCTTTGGTCAGTCTAGAGTCGTTGTAAGGAATAACGCAGTCTTTGATAATCTCGGATGGGGAATCATCGCAACGGGAAACTCATATATGGAGGTGCTGAATAACATAATCTACCACAACGGTAACTGCGGCTTTGCTGTATGGAGAGAGACAGCAAGTGGGATACTCAAGAACAATATCATCGTTAAGAACGGCTGGAAAGAAGAATGGGTGTGTCCCTGTGTGGGTGTATGGATGAATACAACCCTTGAAAACTTTCCAACTGAATTCAATAATGTCTGGGGTAATAAGGCAGGGAATTACGAAGGAGTTCCGGACCAGACTGGCAAAAAGGGGAATATCTCACTTGTTCCCAGATTTAGAGATGATACATCATTCAGGATGAGTTTTGATTCACCTTGTATTAATTCAGGTGATTCACTCATTATTGATCGGGACGGCACCCGCTCGGATATGGGAATATACGGGGGTCCGCTGGCGTATTAACACAGCAATGTCAGGAGACATTGCACTCCAAAAATCAACACCAAGATTGCTTCAACAGTGAATATGGGAGTGTATTCGCAATGACAGACCCTTTTCGCACCAACAGGTGAGCCCGCTTACGCCAAGGTCCATTCTACGTAGCAGTGCTACTGCGAAGGATGAACTTCAGCGGACAACAGCCCACCGAAGTTTTAACGCAGGAGGGCCATCCTGGCTCACCCCGTTAGAAGCTCAAAAGATATCTTTGTCAAATTGCAATGGGACTTGTATTAGATATGGAGTGTATTTTATTTTCATCACCATGGTATACTGTAGCTTCTAACGGGGCTCACAAGAAATGCTACCTCTGTAACTTTTTTCTTGCAATGTAATGAATAGTATGTTATGATTTGAGAAATATATGAGGAGGATATAATGAGATTATTGAAAATTGTTCTTTTTCTTATTCTTTTACTTTCATATACAACACTTAATGCAGCCGTTTATGATTTTCTCAATGTTGGCATATCTGCGAGGTCAAATGCAATGGCTGGAAGTTTTTCCGCAATCTCAAACGATATTAATTCGCTCCAGTGGAACCCCTCAGGTTTACATGGCATCGGGAAAGGGATGTTCTCTACTGGGGTTATTCTTTATGCAGCGGATATAAAATTCTATCAGGTACAATACGGCTTCAGCAAAGTCAAGAATTCTTTTGGTTTTGGAATAAACTATGTCGACTACGGTTCAATCGAAAGAAGAGGGCAAAACAACGAAGACCTCGGTTCTTTTACTCCGATGGATATCCTCTTCCTTTCAGGTTTCAGTCGTTCAATAACAGAGGATTTGACTGCCGGTATAGCTGTGAAGTTTGTTTATGAAAAGATTGACTCTTTTGTCTCATATGGAGCAGGTTCAGATATTGGCATTCAATATATCATGCGTGAAAGGAATCTCACACTTGCAGTCGTGTTAAAGAACGTAGGTAAAGAATTAAAAGCCCACGATGAGGAAAAAGGATCTTTTCCTCTTTCCTTAACTGGTGGTCTCTCTTTTCATCCCATTCCAATTGTGAATATAAATTTTGACTTTACACGAATATTCTCTGATTCACGGTCTATTGCAAAATTTGGTGCAGAATGGTGGGTTATTCCGATGTTTGCACTCAGAGCAGGATACAGCAGTGCAGGGAGTGAGCTAAAAACGGATTATAGGTCAGACATCCTGGCTGGAACATCCCTGGGATTTGGTCTTTTATGGAAGAAATTTTGTCTTGATTTTGCAGTGCAGCCGATGGATGACCTCGGATTCTCACATTCAATCACTCTCTCCCATATATTTTAAATAGCACGTTAACCGCAGGCGCAAGACCTACCCCTACAGCCTTAGGTTTGGAGTAACAGAGCTTGATCTGCGCCTTTTCGTTTACCCCGTTAGATATAAAATTATCTAACGGGGCGGGCAAGTTTCGCTACTCCAAAATCCTGAACATCCTGTTATCCTGTCTAATAAGAAAGAAGGAAGACAGAAATCAGAATCCTATACCCATCTCAAGGAGGATTGTTCGGGGTTTACCTTTTGTTGTGGGGTCTTTCAATGTTACAAAGTAAGGTGTTTTATCCGGTTTTATTATATTTTCATTGTTTAATAGATTCTCTATAATTAATGATAACTCTAATGTCGCTCCTGCAAGTTTCATCTTTTTATAAATCTCAATATCAAAGGTTGAATGAGAAGGTAACCGTTCTGAATTTTTTGCAAGATTACCCTTTTTTACCTCTTCTATTAGGGAATATGGTAATCCACTTCCATACATCCAGGCAATAGTTGCACCGGTGGAATGGGAAGTAGTATTACTAGCTGTTTCGTAAGATAAAAGTAGTTTTATCCTGTGTCTTTCATCCCAACTCAACGGAAATTCCCTCATTACCTCACCTAGATCCATATCCTCAAAATTCTCAAGGTCTTTTGTGTTTTGTCCCTTTGCCCAGGAGAGTATGTAAACAGCCCGTCCTGTAAAGTGTTTCCCTACTGGCTTTCTGAATTCAAATTCAAAACCCCTTGTATCACCATACGAAGAATTTGTAATCTTATACGATTCAAATGGATATCTGTCAACGAGCTCTGCATTGATAAGACTCCTTATATCCTTCTTATACATTCCGAAAGAGAAAACAGCCTGCATAGGAAGTTCATTTTCAACCTTGAACTCGTAAGCCCTCGTGCACTCCGGTTTAAGTTCTGGATTGCCAATAAGTCGATATGGACCTCGCCATTTCGTTGTCATAAAGATGTACTGGTACTCAGGCATCTGATAGTATAAGCCGAAAGAGAAAGTAAACGCAATTTTGTCTGTAAAGGGGTAGAAAAAGCCAATTCTTGGACTTATGTATCCTTGAAACCTCTTTTTCACATCAACCTCTTTACCTATATAAAAGTAATCATATCTAACACCATAGTTCAGTATTAAACCTTCTCTTTCATACTTATCCTGAATATAAACACCTCCCTGTAATGGATTGACTGAGTATATATCCCTTGACCATCCATAGCCAGGATACGGTCCCTCTTCATTCGTTCTCGTAGAATCATAAAACCATAGCACTTCGATCTCCTGTTTCTCAAGATGCCACATGTGATTTTCGAACCCCATCTTTACAAGATGTTTATTTTCAAATTGTTTTGTAAAATCAAACATAATAGAGTTATTGCGCTCGTTGTGGCTATGGTATGAAGAATCATATCCCATCTCGTAAAACCAATCATTATCTATATCAGTTGGTATTCCTCTATCATCTACAATCCATGGAATACCATTATCCTCAGCCCACAGGTGTTCTTCCTCAAGCAGATGTATCTCTGGTGGAGAAAGTCCCGGGTCATAGTGAAGATCTGTATGGAATGAGGAAAGTTTTAATTCGTAAAATGAAGAATAACCTATACTATGATTCCAGCTAATAGAGTAGAGAGAACTTTCCTCTCTGTAACGATGTGAGTGTTCTGGAATTTCTATAAATTTATGTCTGTATTTCTCATAGACATTAACATTTTTTCTGCCTGATACGACGAGCCTTCCGTTATTAAGTAATTTTACCAATGCTTTAGCTGAAAGCCCAAAGGCGTTCCTTTGTCTGTCTCCATATTTAATACCAAGAAACTCTCCTCTATTGTGAGAATAACCAAACGGTGTATAGGTATCAGTAAAATCGCCAAATCCCGTAAATAAAAGCAATATCTTTTTCCCTGAAAATGGGAAGGGTTTTGATAGAGAAAAGCCGACATGGTCTGAATCAAACTGTTTGATTATCTTATCTGTTTTGTAAAAGGTCATGACTCTAAAACAGGTATCAGGCGATGCTGTAATAAGATTAACAATTCCTGATTGTGCTTCCCCATATTCCGTTTCAAATCCTCCTTTAAGTATCTCCACCTGTTTCACCTCAAAAACCGGTATATCTATTGCAGCGCTTCCTCCGACAAATCTATCATTGACAGGAATACCATCAACAAGATAAAGAATTTCTCCACCTCTTCCACCTCTCATATGGTATTCTTCAAGGGTGAAGTCTTTAACTACCTCTGGTTGGGTTTCGAGAAGACGTAATACTGAATATGCCCTCGGTATTTTTACTATCTCCTTTGCCAAGAAAATCCTTGATGAATGGGTTGCCCCTGGTTCTATCAAAGGTCTTCTCCCCTTCACAATTATAACTTCCTTCATTTCTAAAACAGTCTCCTCCAATTCGAAATTGATAAATACTGTCTTGCCTGCATCAACATATATCCCCTTTTTTAAAACAGTTTTATAACCCATCATTTGAACCCTCATAGTATACTCCCCTGGTTGAATATTGATAATGAAATAATAACCATCGGGGTTCGTAATAGCGCCCAGTCCTGTCTTTTCAAGGGTTATATTTACATATGAGAGTGCTTTCTGGGTTTCCTCATCTTTCACCCTTCCCATTATCTTTCCTGTTATTGCTCCTTTCAGCAATGAAGGAAAGATAAGGAATAAGACAAAAATTATCTTTTTCATATTAGTCTCCAATGCAAAAAATTCTGAAATCCATACAAACAACATAAAGCTTTTCATACGAAGGAGTGAACACCATAGAATAGGGATACAGCCCGAGATCAAAACTCCATTCTATATTGTAATCAAATGTATTAATAACTAGAACTTCATAACTCGAACCCACAAAGAGATAGTTACCGTCATCTGTTATTGCAATCCCTTTTGGATGATCCAAACCATATAGTGAAATCTCATCCAGAAGAGTGTGAGTGAATGTCTCTATTACACCAATTAAACTGTTGTCGAGTTCAGTAACATATGCTCTGTCATAAGTAGCCGAGAAAATTAACTTAAATGGATGTCCTGAAATAGAGATGTTTGTGATAACGGTATCAATTTCTATATCTATTACAGTAATTAGATTTTCAGAATAGAGACAAGCATAAAGCTCATCACTGTTGGTATCGATGGCTAATGCTGTCGGTTTTCCAGGCACAGGAATAGAATCTATGACACTATTTTGCTGAAGGGAATATACAAGAATATCCTCCTTTGTATTTCTTGCAATATAAAGCTTTTCATTGTATGAACGAACAATGCCCTGTGCAAATCCACCAACATCTATCGTCTCAGTAATCTGGTTTAAAAGAATATCATATATTGAAAACGAATTACCCGTGGTAAAATAGACCCAGCTATTTTCGAAGACATCCAGATAATAGGAAGTTCCGGTAAAAATGCGAATCGTCCTTTCAAAACTATTTGTTTCTGTGTTGATCATCACAAGGTCATCACCCGATGTGTCCACCTGAACAAAGAAAAGCATCGTTCCATCATCTGTTATATCCGCCCTGAAAGGTACCTTATCTGTATAAATGGTATCTAATACCACATAAGGGAACGGCGGATGAAATCCTATAAAAACATCATGAGAGTCTGAATATCCAATATTTGCACTGTAATCCTCAGCGGTAGCATAAAGGGTGTAAACATCACCTTCAATAAGTTCTCTGACATCAAGGATGCAGAAGTATGGAAAATCTTTATCTATATTAATCAATGAATCATTAATAAAAAAGGAGACATTTTTTATACCTGTATGATCTGATGCACTTACTGAAACATATTCAAACCCGAATAGCGTATCACCTTCTGCTGGTTCGATAATCGTCAAAGTGGGTGGAAATGAATCGATCTGCATCCCGATTCCCAGAAATATTAATGTTGTATCTTTGAGTCTGTTTCCGCTCAAGTCCTCTATATTCTTTACATCTATCTCATAAAAGGTTGACTCCTGTGGCTCTGTCCTAAGGATACAATGCTTCTTCATAGGGTCTATGCTCACAAGATAAACATCAAGTGTTTCGTAACTTGTAATTACGTAGTTCATCGTGTTAAGTGCCAGTTCCGGATTTACCGGCTCGTTAAATGAAACAAGCACCTTTGTTGTATCAAACGAGCTAACAGTTTGAACAAAAGGGGGAGAAGTATCCGGGGTCAGTGGTTTCTCCTTTTTTGAACATCCAAATATTAGAAGAACGATTAATAATGTCCACTTAGAGATTGATAAATACCTCATATATACTCTCCTATCTGAGAATTCAACTTATTATCTTCCTATTTTTCAATTTTATTCTTTTAACTTTTAACTTGAGTATTGTCTGTCTTCTGTTGTCTGACATCTGTTATCTGAAGTGGATATAGATTATATCCCTGTCCCTGACTGTACAATCCTTCCCTTCAATGCGGAGAAGTCCCATCTCCTTCACTTCCTTGATTGACTTATGCTCGATGAATATTTCAGCAGGAATAACCTCTGCTTTAATAAATCCCTGAGCCATGTCTGTATGGACCTTTGAAGCAGCATCAAGAACAGAGCTTCCTTTTTGTAGTGTCCAGGCGCGAAGTTCATTTTCATTGAATGTATAGAATGTAATGAGGTTGAGGAGTCTATACCCTTCAAGGATTATTCTTTCAAGGCTTCCCTTCTCAATACCGTATTCCATAAGAAACTCAGTCCTTTCTTCTTTTGGGAGCTCTCGTATCTCCTCTTCTACCTTTGCAGTAATGGGCAGAACTCCCATTTTCTTACGTGAAGCATATTCATGTAATTCATCGAGTTTTTGGCTCGAACTTTTCAGGATTGCTACATTAACATTTGCGATAATCATCTCAGGTTTCACAGAGATAAGACCCACTTTTCTGGCAGCACTTTTTTCTTCATCTGAAATATCGGACATTTTAAGCCATTCATTGTCAGAAATTTTCTTTTCCAGCAGATTGAGAGTATCAAATTCTTCCTTCGCTTCTTTATCACCAGATGTTGCCTTCTTCTCTATCGATTTTATCCTCTTCCTCAGTATCTCTAAATCCTTTAATTTGAGTTCTGTCTCAACAATCTCCAAATCCCTTACAGGGTTTATATTTCCAATATGACTTACGTGTAGGTCTTCAAAGATTCTTACAAGATGGGCAATTGCATCAACCTTCTGTATAAAAGAGAGGAACTGATTTCCCAGACCATCACCTTTGTGGGAACCCTCAATTAACCCAGCAATATCTATAACCTCAAGTGTTGTTGGAGTAACCTTCCTTGTCGTAATATAATTCGAGATCGCTTCAAGGGTATCATCCGGGACAGATACAACTGCCTTATTGGGGTCAATTGTGCAGAAAGGAAAATTGGTGCAGTCAACGCTTTCTCCTGTTATCGCATTGAAAAGTGTTGACTTTCCTACATTAGGAAGTCCTACTATACCTATGGAGAACGACATATCAAAAATAATAATCCAACATCCGAAATCCCTGTCTGTTATAACACGGGAAAACGAACGACGAATTTGTCATTGCGAGTATGCTTCCATATTCGCTTTCGAAGCAATCTCGCCTTTCCCTTTTCACTCTATCTTTTTCCAACCTTCCTTTGTGAACTCTTTAGCAAAATCTCCTTGACTTTATATTGACTTCATAAGCATAGATTAACTATCTATATAGACTCTTAATCAATTAGGATAAGTTTCTTACTCTGTATTCTATTTCCGTATTTCAGTATTAAATAGTATACACCAGCTGGCAGTTTAGAACCCTTGCTGTCCCTTCCATCCCAGCTGTAATTGAGAATTGAGAATTGGGAATTTGGAGTTTTCCCCCCTCCAAGTTTTTTCACTAACCTTCCAGTCACATCGTAGATTTTTAACTCTATGCCCTTTGCACCTTCCCCTATGCTATATCTAATTTCTACTCTGTCTCTGAAAGGATTTGGAGATATGGATAACGAGAATGGTTTATGCTCCTTCCCATCCTCAGAAATGGATGCACCGCCAACACCAATACCTTTGAGCGAGCTGTAACCACTCCCCCATCCATACGCTGTATTGTATCCACGAACATTGTACCAGTACTTATCATCCGGTTTACTTACAAACGTGTAAAATGTATCGGTAATGTTGGAAGAGACAACGACCTCACTGCTGAAATTAGGAACAGGTGAAATGTCATCTACATAAAAACCTTCTTTCAACGTATTATCGTCAGTCATTGCCCTGAACCTTATAAATACAGATTTACCCACCCAGGGCTCAAGTGAATAGGATTTTTGAGTCCAGTTCTGCTGAGAACCTGTGAAAGTATTGTCAAGTTGTATCCATTCCATTCCATCAACAGATACCTCAACTGTCGCTACATCCCAATCATTTTCAAGATCATACCAGCACCAGAATGTAAGCACATCATCGCTTTTCACGGGATATGGATAAACAGTCGTTGCCGTATTGCTAATGTTGTTGCTCGAACCCGAAAAAAGGCTGTGGTTTGAACTGTGGTATCGTGCAGTTGACAAAGAAAACCCCTGGAGATTCCAAAATCCTGTACCTGATTCAAGATTGTCTGTAGAACTTGAAAAACCTGTCAATTCAATAAGTTCCCATTTCGTTGGATTATTATGTCCAGGATTTCTTGGAGACCAGTAGATTGTATAATCACCTGTAGTGCTCGTATCATCGAGAATAATCTCAGGAGCAGGTACTTCACAAGAGAGATTATTCCTAATATTTTCCGCTTCCTGAACCATATAGAAGAATCCTTTGAAGTTCTCCCTGCATATATAATCAAGGTCTCCTTCGGGCTGATAAAATTCCGTTCCCACCTCATTTGTAAAGGATATGCAGTTTGTTCCATTAACATAGTGATACCATCCATATATCCAACCATCAGTGTCACCACTTGTAGGATAGAGGGAACTCGATTGTCCGGGGTCGTAGTATCCGCTTCCTACGCAGTGTATCAATGATGCCATTGTGGTTCCATATGAAACCAGGTAAGAATTGTTCGGTGCATGACTGGAAGTATATCCCCATGGCCAGAGGACAAGTTCACCATAACTGTGGAATGATTCTGTATAATTAAACTCATGTGATTTTACCAGTCTTACTATAGCATCATCACAAGGAGCAGAGTTTCCTCCGGGACCATCACCATAAGGCCCGCAGAAGACATCGCTTCCAGGGTTATGATTAGTTGTCCATCCATATGGTATTGCACCCCAATCGCCATACCTATCCCCGTTGCAGCATCCATTGTAAGTCCTGTTGGGATCTGTCCCAGTTGCTCCTCCGTAAGGTTGCCTGTTTTTCCTCCACCATTTCGCGCCAGGATAATCGTAAACATAACCATCAACATTTACAATAGGGACAATCCATATCTCCCTTGAATCAACAACATCCTTTATCGTTGAATTACTGCTGTAAGCCTCAGTAAGACTATCTGCAAAAAAAAGTGGGACTTCTACTGTTGCCCATTCCCTTGCATGATGGCAGCCCATGATGAGAACATCCGACTCATCAGGATCTTCTACTGCTGGATTATCAGATATTTTTACACAGTAAATCCACTTTCCGAGGTGTGTTGTTCCGATGCTGTCAAATTTACATATAGCAGGATAGTTCGCTGCCATATTCTTTAAGAGTTGTCTCACCTCTGCATAGCTGTGGTAACTTCCCCTTGCTACCATTTCAGCATATTCGAGATCTGGATAAATAATCTCATTTGGAAGTCCACTTGGAATCAGATCAGAATAGTACTCCCTTTCTGTAAGAATTATGTCGTAATATTCGTCTGGACGTGCTCCTGCATAACGGATTGTTTTGGATTTGAGGGGTATCAGTTCAGTGTATGAATCGACATATACTCTTACAAGCATATCCTTCCCTAAAACAAGTGAAGTAAAAACCAAAGAAAGGATAAAAAGTGTAATAAGAAACCTTTTCATACTACCTCCTACTTATAAGACTCATCATTATGAAAAATATTTTGACATCTTTTTTTAACCTACTATTTTTAAGATTATCATCTAATTTTTGTTTTTCTCCCAATAAGTCCCCCTTTTGTAAAGGGGGATTTTAAATTAGGTTGTCTTATTTAACGCTTATTTTCACAATAAGAACTATAATAAAATTATTATGACTTGTCAAGAATATTCTCCCACACTCCGCACTTTTCAGCCTTGTATTATTCCACTTAAACCCACACTTTTTTGATTGTGTATTAATATACGTAGAATCTTGGAAAAGCGCGGGATGAATTCCTAAATATTTGCTTAGAAGCAAGTAATTCGTATAAGGTCACATGAAATTGTCTTAAAAGGATTATGACTTTCAAGGAAAATGAACGATGACCAAACGGAGAGATAAATTCCTAATTTACAAAAACCAAATTCTTATTATTTTCTTTGTCAGTGGAGACCCGAACTCTTCTCCCTCTATTACTGGAACGCAAAGCTTTTTTCAGCAAAGAGCTTTACGCAATTATTTACCACCTCAGGTTCATAGAGAACTCCCCTTTTCTCTAAGACTTCTCCTAATGCTTTATCTATACCGCGAGCTGGTCGGTAGGGGCGGTGAGAGGACATAGCCTCAACAACATCAGCTACACTTAAAATTTTCGCTTCCGGGAGGATGTTTTCGCGCGACAAACCTGAAGGATATCCCGAGCCATCCAAACGCTCGTGATGTTGAAGTACAATTTTGCCAATTTGCCATGGAAATTCTATCCCCTTCAATATATCGTAACCAACCTGAGGATGCTTTTTTATAAATCTAAATTCGACTTCGGTTAAGCTACCGGGTTTACTGAGTATCTCAATGGGTATAGTTATCTTACCGATGTCATGTAGTAAGCATGCAACGCGAATTCCCTCAATCTCTTTCTCTGAAAAGCCCATCTCTTTGGCTATGGCATAAGCCAGTCCGGCTACTCGTCTTTGATGACCAGCTGTATAAGGATCCCTTGCTTCAACTACTACGGCCATTGCCTGGACAATCCCATCTAAGGTTTTGCGTATCGTTTCAAAACTTTGCTTAAGTTTTTCCTCTGATCGCTTTCGCTCGATAGCATAACGTATGGAGCGTACTAGTAAGTTGCTGTCTACTTGTTTCTTAAACAGATAATCCTGTGCGCCCTCATGAACTGCTTTAATTGCGAGTGTTTCATCGTTGAGACCTGTCAGCACCACGATAGGTACTTCTGGCGCTTGAGCAAACACCTTTGTGAACGTTTCAAACCCTCGGCAGTCAGGTAAGGTAAGATCCAACAGGAGCACGTCGATGCCTCCCTCGCTGAGGCGTTCCAGCCCTGTCGAGAGGCGCTCAACATACTCCAGATCGAGCTGATCGTCCCTTACTTCCGCAAGCATTCCCCGTATCAGGCCGACATCTCCCGGGTTGTCCTCGATGAGTAAAACCTTTATGCTATTGGAATGCTGGTTGCTTATTTCGGGTTTTTTACTCATTTTTTTAACTATCTACCCTGCTTCTGCTGGTACATCAATCTATCCGCCCTGGCAAGCATTTCATCAATGGAACAAGGGTGTTCAGGATCGTAGCGAGTTATACCCAAACTTATCGACAGGTTGTAGCTGCGGTTTACTTTAGCATTGCGGGCATCCAGGGCATCTTGCAATCGTGTAGAAAGAATCTTGGCACTTGCCAAGGAAGTTTCTATCGCAAGAATCGCAAACTCATCTCCGCCAATGCGAGCAATGATATCTGAGTCACGGAAAGTCTCCATGAGAATATTTGCGGTCTCGATCAATGCCAGGTCACCTTCATGGTGACCCAGAGTATCATTAATCCATTTCAAATTGTCAATGTCGGCAAAAAGAAAACACATTTCCCTCAGCGTTCTGTCTGCCATCTTCAACTGCTGTTGGGCTAAGATTAAAAATCCTCTCCGGTTGTACAAACCTGTAAGTTCATCTGTAAGTGACAAGGCGCGTAGTTCTGCCAGTATCCTTTGTCGTTCAATGGCATAGCGTATGGAGCGAACCAGCAAGTTGCTATCCACCTGCCCCTTGACAAGATAGTCTTGTGCGCCTCCCTGCATTATCTTAACTGTAAGCGTTTCATCGTCGAGACTGGTAAGTACCACAATTGGCACTTCTGGGAATTGAGCGAATACCTTTGTAAATGTGTCAAGTCCCTGGCTGTCAAGCAACGAGAGATCCAGAAGGACTACATCGATACCTCCTGCAGACAAACGCTCCAGCCCTTCAGAGAGACGTTCGACGCACACCAGATCGAGCTGAGTGTCCCTTACTTCAGCCAGCATCTCCCGTATCAAGCGGGTGTCTCTTGGGTTGTCCTCCACTAACAAAATTTCAATCGGACTACCGATCATTTTACTTCTCATACCTTTCACCTTCTCTTACTGGAATTGTAAAGTAAAATGTTGCGCCCTTCCCGGTTTCTGACTCCACCCAGATACGTCCACCGTGGCGATCCACAATCTTCTTGCAGATTGCCAGGCCTACACCGGTGCCAGGACAATCTTGTATCCCATGTAGGCGCTGGAATATTAGGAAGATACGTTCATGGAATTCCGGTGCTATACCTATGCCACTATCCCGAATGGAGAAAACCCATTCATTTCCTCTTTGCTCGGCAGCAGAATGAATAACCGGAGGTTCCCCACCACTGAATTTGATTGCGTTCGAAATGAGGTTCTGAAACAACTGAGTAATCTGCGAGGCATCGGCTATCACGATTGGCAGATGATCGTGGGTAATCACAGCTCCACTCTCCTCAATTGCCACCTGTAGATTGGCGAGTGCTTGTTCGAAGGTGGCCTTACAGTCGGTCGATTTGAAGGGTTCTCCACGTGTACCCACGCGTGAATACGCCAACAGATCCTCAATCATAGTCTGCATGTGAGCTGCCCCATCCACGGTGTACGCAATGAATTCGTCTGCTTCTGCATCGAGTTTGCCTTTGTATCGCTTTGACAAAAGTTTCACATAGCTCGATATCATGCGTAGTGGTTCCTGTAGGTCGTGTGATGACACATAGGCAAACTGTTCCAGTTCGGCATTGGAACGCTGTAGTTCCGCTAACATTTTCTGAAGTTTTTCCTCCGCCCGCTTGCGCTCTGTGACATCAAGAATAATACTCTGAACGTGTGTGACAACGCCGTTTGAATCCTTAAGACCTTTAGAAAGACCCTCAATCCAACGGGCTTCTCCCGACTTTGTGATGAAGCGATATTCCTGAGCAAATTCCATAACCCCTCTTTGAAAATATTCAGCAACCTCTGCTTCAATTCTTGGAACATCCTCAGGGTATGTGATATTATCCCACGAAACTTGTCCCGATAGGAGTTCTTCCGGTGTATAACCGAATTGTTTTACGCTGTCCGAGACGAATTCTACCTGCCAACCCTCATCTAGCCGCCAAAGAAAAACTACTGCTGGACTTCTGTTGATGATAGATTCAAGTTCTCTCAGTTTTTCCAATGCACCCATCAAAGCATTCTCTACCCGCTTACGCTCGGTGATGTCTCGGAATATTCCCTGAATTATCGGCTTCCCTCCCACTAATATCAGCGAAGCTGTTATGTGAACAGGCTTGACCTTTCCTGACATGGTTACCACCTCCGCCTCCTCGCCAACAGTCCCCTTCTGCTCTACGTGTCTCTTGAACATATCAGCAAAATATTCCGCTTTCTCTGGAGGATGGAGTGTCGTCTGATGAAATCCTATTATCTCTTCTCTCTTCTTCTCTAAAAGCTCCTCCGCCGCCTTATTACAGTTAGTAATCAAACTCGTCTCTGAATCTGTCCAGAAAATCGCATCCTTCGCACTTTCAAATGCTAGTCTGAATCCCTTCTCTCTCTCCTGCAACACCCCCTTTACCTGCTTACGCTCGGTGATGTCCCGGAATATTCCCTGAATTATCGGCTTCCCTCCCACTAATATCAGCGAAGCTGTTATGTGAACAGGCTTGACCTTTCCTGACATGGTTACCACCTCCGCCTCCTCGCCAACAGTCCCCTTCTGCTCTACGTGTCTCTTGAACATATCAGCAAAATATTCCGCTTTCTCTGGAGGATGGAGTGTCGTCTGATGAAATCCTATTATCTCTTCTCTCTTCTTCTCTAAAAGCTCCTCCGCCGCCTTATTACAGTTGGTAATCAAACCCATCTCTGAATCTACCCAGAAAATCGCATCCTTCGCATTCTCAAATGCTAGTCTGAATCCCTTCTCTCTCTCCTGCAACACCCCCTCTATCCGCTTACGCTCGGTTTCTGATGCTTCCAATTCGGAGATCCGCTGGCGAAATTTCTCTAACTCATTTATAAGTTGATCTTTTATCTTATCTTCATCTTCCATCTTGCATGCTCCTAAAACAGGCAGCAATTTCATCTAACGCCTTACATCTGAAAGTGCTATGGATATACATCACTCTATGTAAAACATTGATTGGGCATTTTCTAAATTCATTTAGCATTAGTTAAAAGTATACAGAAACGTTAATAAAAAGTCAAGACAATTTCAGTTATGTAAATGAAAAATTTTACCACATAACTAATACCTCATCCATTTACATGAATGAAGTCTTCGCATCCCGCACATAACTCTGCTATTTCACTTTTCATGATTTTACTCCCCCATCTCTTACTTGAACTCAAACCTCTTTTCGGCAAAAAGCTTTAAGCAAGTATTTACCACCTCAGGTTCATAGAGAACACCCCTATGCTCTAAGATTTCCCCTAAGGCTTTATCAATACCGCGAGCTGCTCGGTAAGGTCGGAGAGATGACATTGCCTCGACAACATCAGCAATACCTAAGATTCTTGCGTCCAAAAGAATGTCTTCCCTCTCCAAACCTGCAGGATATCCTGAGCCATCCAACCTCTCGTGATGTTGAAGCACAATTTGGGCAATCTGCCATGGAAATTCGATCCCCTTCAATATATCGTAACCAACCTGGGGGTGCTTTCTAATAAAACTGAACTCGGTTTCATTTAGCCTACCGGGCTTACTGAGTATTTCAATGGGTATAGTTATCTTGCCAATATCGTGAAGTAGACACGCAACTCGAATTCCCTCAACCTGCTCATCTGAAAGACCCATCTCTTTGGCTACGGCATAAGCCAGTTCGGCTACTCGCCGCTGATGACCAGCTGTATAAGGATCCCTCTCTTCAACTACCATAGCCATTGCCTGGACAATTCCCTCCATGGTTTTTCTTACCGTCTTGAAACTTCTTTTAAGTTCCTCCTCCGCCCGCTTGCGCTCAATAATCTCCTGTTCCATTTGTTCATTGATCTTAACTAACTCGGCAGCTCGCTGCTTCACTCGCATTTCGAGCTCGTCGTGTGCCTTTCGCAGTTCTTCCTCCGCCTGTTTACGCTCAGTGATATCGCGTACAATGCTAATCCATGCTGGCTTTCCCTCATAGTCGATTTCATCTGAAAGAATTTCCACGGCTATCCGTTGTCCATACTTTGTTATATGTGTGTAGGTGAAAAGTAAGTCTTCATTTTCAATATCCATATTCCCTTTTGCTTTTTCAAAGTCCTCTGGTGCATAGAGGTCGAATGGCGTCATGGATTTTAACTCATCCTTGGAGTAGCCATAGATTCTTTGAACAGCTTCGTTGGAATCAAGGAAATGATGGGAGTTCTTATCAAAAATAAAAATTGGGTCAGAGATCTTGTTGAAAAGCGTATGGTATTTATTTTCACTCTCTCGCAGTTCCTCTTCCGTCCGCTCACGCTCGGTTTCTGAGGCTTCCAATTCAGCAATTCTTTGGCGCAGTTCTGCTATTTCATTTATAAGTTGATCTTTTGTCTTTTCTTCATCCTTCATTTTAACTTTATCTTCCATAGCGAAATTATATACCAAAGGTAAACAAAAGTCAAGCCAATTTCAACCATAAAAAATGTTAAAAATCAAACACGAAGGGGAAAACAGAAAATTTAGGGGTCAAACTCTTACAGATTATAAAAGCTCGACCCCTACAATTACCTTTGTTTCTTTATTATTAAAATAAAGTTCAGGTTGACTGGTATTTTTATTCTACCATTATTTCAAACGGTTTGGGAGAACTTGCATCGTTATAGTCATCATGCAAAAGAACAAAATATTCCTGCCCAACATTAACATCAAATTCAGCAGGACACTTTTTCCAATCGCTAAAATCTTCTAACTTATTAGGATCTTTTTCACTTAATACGTATAATTTTATCTCAGGGACTACGTCTGAAAAATCCTTAGCCAGAAACTTGATTTTATTCCCCTCAGAAATTTTAATCTTATAATAGTCTCTATCACCTGTGGGAAAGATAGCCACACTTATTTTATCATCCCGATTTATTGTCTTAGCTTGCTTAAAATCATCGTTTGGTTCAAACTGGTCCATTTCATCTAAAAATTCGATCCTTAAATCATATGTCCTTTCGCAAGCCGCATCATCATAATCATCATGTACGTGAATATAATAATCTCCTCCTTCAGGAATAAAACAAGCATCGGGTAATCTCTTCCAATTTCTTATCCTTTTTATTTTTGGTTCTGCCCATTCATCAAAAACAGAATAATTCACCTCTGGAACAATCTCTTCACATACATCCTTTGATTTTACAGTCAGATAACCCTGCTTTTCCACTTTCACTTTTAACCAGTCCTGATCTCCCACGGGATAAATGGCTATTTTAATATCAGAAGCAAGTTCAATTACTGTTGCTTCTTCCGGATCATTATTGGGTTCGGTTGGATCGAACTCCTTCAAAAAATCAACTTTTATTTGGGCTTGCTTAGTCGACGATTTGTCATCATAATCATCCTTGATAACAAAATAATACGTTCCCGCTTTGGGAATAAATACTGCGTCAGGAAGTCTGCGCCAACCTCGAATCCGCTTCTCTTTACTGCCTTCCCACTCCTGATATAAAGCAAAAACAACTTCAAGACCAAGTTCTTCAGGAACCTGACTCGCCTGAACTTTTAAATAACCCTGTTCAGTAAGATCCACCTTAAACCAATCCATGTCACCTTGTGGGTTAATTGTAAGTGAAAACGGTTGTCCTAAGGTTATATCATTAGCTTGCTCAATCGTGTTGTTTGGTTCCTTATCTCCAACTTTACCTACACCTTTACATCCAACTAAAGCTAACACCAATAGTCCGGTCAGAATTAACATCAGCAAGTTTCTCCTCCCACATCTCATTTTCTTCCTCCTTGTTCCAGGTTAAGTTCTGTTATGTACATGATTAACTGCTTCTCTGTTTCCCCCTCATTAGAAACAGGAAGTTTGGTCAATCCTTGCTTCTTTTAAGGCATCACCTCCTTTTTGGTTCTTAGTTCACCAAGAAATGTCGTCTTAATCGTTTACTTCACACTTATGCATAAGTGCTCGATTCATCCCTTTATTTAAAATATAAGTTAAACATTTTTAAATTCATTTTCTAATATATAAAAAAGACATTTAAATGTCAAGTCAATTTTTAATATGTCATAGGAATAGGAACAGAGGTTGTTTATACTTTTCATACGATTCTTAATAAAGTAAGAAATAGAACCATGAAAGACAGGAACCCTCCTGGAAATTTCTCCAGGAGGGCGTTAATTTCAAATCTACCGCACAACTATCATTTTCCTCGTTATTGTATAATCTCCTGCCTTAATCTTGTAAAAGTAAACACCATTAGCCACTTTCTTGCCACTATTGTCTTGACCATCCCAAACGACTCTGTGATATCCAACCTCTTTTCCTGTTTTTTTAATAGTTCGTACAAGTCGTCCGCTAATATCATAAATGTTTATCCTGGAATTTTTGGCTTCATTTGGTATGAAGTAAAAAATTGTAGTTGAATTCCGCATAGGATTGGGATAGTTTTGTGAAAGGGTAACTACAGGGGTTGATTCATTATTCTCTGCCACGCCTACGG
>SOIS01000081.1 GCA_004375965.1 Candidatus Cloacimonadota bacterium
CGGCTGTTATCCCCTTTGTCTTAAGGGAGCGGGCTATCCCGAAATCCATGATCCTTGTATTTCCATCTTTGTCAATCATTATGTTCTGCGGCTTTAAATCACGATGCACTACTCCCAGCCTGTGAGCCTCTACTAATCCTTCACAAACCTGCTTTGCTATGAAAATCGTCTTCCCTGAACTTAACTGCCCCATCATCCTGATCATGCTCTTTAAGTCTTCCCCAGCCACATATTCCATGGTTATGTAATGCGAACCTTCCTCTTTATTCAAGTCATACATCCGGCATACATTTCTATGGCTGATTTTCCGAGCAAACTTTAGTTCATTCTGGAAACGCTCAATCGTCTTCTTATCCGCAGAGATTTCCGGCTTTATGAGCTTTAGTGCTACTTTTTCTTTCAGGTCAGTATCTTGAGCCTTGTAGACTTTACCCATGCCACCTTTACCCAGTTCTTCGATTATCTGGTATCGTCCAGCAAAGGTGGAGCCTGTGGTTAGTTCTTCTTTGGGAGTTTCGAGAGTCTCTGTGACATGAATTTCCTCTGAAGGAATGATCTGAGTTCCGCACTCCTTACAGAACTTGGAATCAGAAGGATTGTCGAATTGACATTTAGGGCATTTAATTCCCATTGTTCCCTCTATTTACTGGGCAAAATAATAGCAATTAATGTGGAAAGAGTCAAATTGAAGGACTAAATCAATACTGCATATCTTATTGAGCCGCTAATTACGCTCTGCTGTCTTCTTTAGATTCGGGAGGCTAAAGGCTTTAGGGGATTTGGCTTCCACTTGCCTCAATTAATCTTCGACCCAGCCAGCCTCTTCTTCTTATTATCCGCAATTAGCCAATTAAATTTATCTGTTCCATGTAACTTATGCAACTCGGGTACATCTTCCTTCTCGTTACAGTCCTTTATATAATCTGAGACTGCTTGTTTGTCTTCATTATCCATTTTTTTAAAATCTAGTTCGACATAATCACTGAAGTCATAGATTCCACAAGGACACTCTACACGATACGCATCCTCCCCAGTTATGTCTTCCACTATAGCCTCTCCTCCACAGAAAATACATGTTGATTTTTCACTCATGATTGCTTCCCTTTCTTTAATTGTTTTATCTTTTTTGCTAGTTCTTCTTCTCTTTCTAAAAATTCCTCCCCCTCTATTTCATTATGTTCAGCCTCACTCATCGAAGCCTGTTTGTATTCTAACCACTTATACAACTCGTTACTATCTTCTAATCTTAACATGGCTGCCACTTCATCTGCTTCGTAAGGACTATTAAGTCGTCTTAGTGGTTTTGGGATGTTCTGCTTATATTCTTCATACTCAACAAATATAATTTTTCCTGTACTCTCACTAATCTTTTTAAACGGTGCGATTCCTTTTCCGTTTGTGACATCCATAACCTTTTTCCAGTTGTGCGCATCTTTAGGAATGAAGCGATAATATTTTGGTTTCGGCATCCCAACCCTCTCCTCTGAATTTTAACAAGAGAAGATTGAGATTGCAATGGTGGGAGTTCTTCCTTTTAATTAAGGTTTCTTTATTTCAAATGTTGTTCTTTTCTTATGAGCAGCACTTCGCCTAAAAGCTGAATGCTGGTCTTTATCCCTTGCCTCATCTTTCTTATCTGCTATCTCAATAAGTTTTGTTGCTCCTCCTTTTTTTGCCGCCACATCAGGAATATAATTTCCTTCTCCTATTGGGTCGGGTTGCTCAAATCCTGATATGTCAGCCTTAACTTTCCAGCCCTCTCTTTTTAATTTGTTTGCAGTTTGTTTGACTTTAGAATCATGTTTTGTTTTTGCCATCTCTCAACCTCCTTTGCTGACAGAAATATTGTTTTGTTGATAAAGGCACTTAATTATTTTTTCTTATTTCTATTCTACTTCGCTTCCTCATTTTTTCCTTCTTTCTCAACCTTAAAAATACGGTCTAAAATATACTTCACAGGATCCTTGTCATCCTCCATATATAGCGAGTTTACACAAACCCATGTCGGAAGGCGATAGATAAGAACACCGCTCACTTCGATATAGCACTCATCATTTCTCCAAGTTAGATCCTCGCTCACAGTTCCAACCGCTCTTGCTACTGCAATCCAAAACAACTTCCACTCCTTTTCACTCTTCTTCTTTGGTAAGGGTTTTACCATTTCAAACCATTTCGTGATATCAACCACAAAATCAACATTTCTCAACTTAATCTCTGTTCGTACCGAAACATCGAATCCGTTGTTCTTCAACTCATTCTCTATCAACAGTGCCGCTGTAGTATGTGAGATATCGGCATTCGCCCAAGCCACCATAAACAAAATACCTAAACCTAAAATCAAAAATCTTCTTTCCATTTTTCCTCCCTTGCTGACAGTTTTGTGTGTTGCGTCTTAGCTTTCTCCACCTATCTCAAACTCGCATATCATTTCTTTTATATGGACGTTATTTCGCATACGAATATTTTGAGCACCTTTTCCAATTCTTATTCCTGTTCCTTCTGAGCCGACGCAACTCCTATAAAACTTTTCTGCACAATCACGAAAAGCATGATGATTAAATTCTCCCTCATAACCAAAAGGCTGACTAGCCTCTATTTGGCCTGTATCATAATCACTACCGACAGCCTGTTTTATATTTGCAGACAATCCTTCAAACGTTTCTTCGCCTATTTCAAGATTAAAAAAAACACGAGAAACCATGTGCTCATCATCACTACCATAATCTTGCGAATCCTGAACACATTTGTAGAAGATAATTTTTGCTTTACTCATAGGCCACCTCTTCGCTGATTATTTCTCTATCATCCTATACTTCCTCACAAATAATATCAAATCTTTAATTTCTAGATAAAAAAAGGGGATGAACATTTCTGCTCATCCCCTTGAGGTTGATCTCTACCCTAACTACTTCTTCTCTTTACAGGTTGTGATATCCCGGCAAACGAAATCGTTCTGGGTTAACCTTTCAGCACCTTTCCGTTTCATCTTCTTTCCAACTTTTACAAAAGCCCAAGCTGAGAAACTTTTCCTACCACAAATTGCACATTTTCTTTCCATTGCACCACTTAGTTGTGGTTTATGTTTCCCTGAAAATTTTGTCATGACCTGAGATTTCCCTAGCTTCTCTCCAACCTTCTTTTTTACCTTTGGTGTTTCCTCTTTTTTGATTTTTTGATTCATTACTTCCTCCTTTAAAATTTTGATTCTTACATTGAACCCTTTGGTTGTTAATCCCTCCACCACCTTTTTCAACTCCTTTTCCGTCGCCTTTATAATTTCAATATATCTTGGAAAGCGATTAGAATGGTGGGAGCAGATTAACTGAAACTCTTTTTTCGTTTTTTTCTCTCTCATCCCTTATACAATCATTTCAAATTAGTTAAGAGACAACAGTTGTTCAGAATGAATTTTATATGATTAAAAAAGGTCATGAATATGACCTTTATAGGTTAATTGTATTTCTCTTCTGTTTTTTTATTCAGAAAACTCGTTTCGAGTCTTGTCCCCGAAGCGAATGCGAAGGGGCAAGGGGAAGGGAACTAATAACCAATGATAACTACTTATAACCATCATCACCCGAAGCGGGTGATGGAATCCGAAACGGATTCCCTTTTCCCTTTAAATTTTCCTCTATAAGTCATCTTATTTAATAAGGCGCTTGTATCCAAGTGGTCATTTTTTTCTCTACCCCTGTTACCAATATTTCCTTTATTTTTCATATTATCTTCCTAAAATAGATTATCAATTTGAGTGACCACTTGTTTTCAAGGGATCACTTATAAAGACTCTCTTTCAGCCTTTTAGCCAGTTTGTAATCGTAATTGATTCTCAGATGCACTCTCTTTATTCCCTTTATAGCTTGGAATGTTTTTCCCCCTACTGGATAAAGCACATACATATTTGGTTTCATTTTACCTTGGCGAAGTTTCTCTATCCAACCAGCCTCTTTCAATTCATTCAACCAAATTCTCACTCTATCCTCACCAACTCCCATATCCTTTGCTAAGGTTTCTTTTGCAATTTCTACGACAGCATTATTCTTCAACTGTTTCTCTGGTGAATAACTATGCATAACACCGTAGAGTGCTTTTGCTTGACCACCGATTTTTGGATCCTTTCCAAGCTCAACCGGTATCTGTGCATAATAGGGTGGATGTCTTTTAACGTGTTGTTGTGCCATTTTCAAAGCCACCCTCTCAATTTTTTCTTCAAGTTTTTCCATCTACTTTCTCTCATTTTTCCTCCTTTTTCCCATTCATCTACTTAATGAATAGGAACTTTTTTAAAAAAGTTTGTTGTTTTCCATACCCCTCCATTCCTTAATAATTCCTTAAATTCACCATAAAAATACTGAAACAATCGGTCTGGGACTTAAAAGAAATTTGACATCTACCCCTATAAAAGGGTAGAAGAAAGAGAACACCAGTTAATTTACCAAACCATTTGACCCCCTATTTGCTTTTCTGTTATCTTGATTGACCAGA
>SOIS01000059.1 GCA_004375965.1 Candidatus Cloacimonadota bacterium
TCTACTCAATAAATCGCACCTCGGTGAGTGTAGTGTCACTGGATGGCCAAAGATACTCAAGGATATGTGCCGGAAGAAGAACATCCATGTCCTGGAATAAACCCCGTAAGAAACCCGCCATAAAGAGTTAGACATTCTAGCGGTGTAAACAGAGATTACATTAGTATTAGACACAACATATCAATTTGATATGTAGAAAAACGAGTAACCATCTTTTTCGAAATTACTTTGCTGTCAGGACTTGGTGGGTCTAAAATTAAAGCCAAGCGAGATGCTTCTACCGGATGCGGGATAATCTCCATCATCAAGTGTATAACCGAAATTTGTTTGGTATTTTTTATCAAAGAGATTATCTATCCTGAAGGATAATGAAAATCTTTCACCAAGGTTTTGATGGATACCAAGATTACAAATTGTCACATCATCAATCCGTTTTGTTTTATATCTTGATGAAAGAAAATCATAAAAATAAGCAACCTTCTCGCCCGTATAAATGGATGTAAATGTAATAAATGTGTTCTTTCCTCTTTTCAATTCAATGGAGCCTGAGAATTTTTTCTCAGGTGTGTAGGGTGCCCGTCTTTTCTGGACAAGATTTCCGTCAATAGACCAATGGTAGGCTGTATCTTTTTCCATTCTTTCCTCTTCTGCCTTTTTCATAACAAGAGAAAAAGAGAGGGAGAGGAAATCACATGGATTTATTACAGGATTTATTTCGATGCCCTTCACTGTTAGTTTGTCAATGTTCTGTGGCTTAAAGTCAACCCATGATATAGAATTCTTTACTTCGCGCCAGAAACCGGATATTCTCATATAGAACATTTTTTTAAGATTTATATCTATGTAAGTATTCGCTTGAAAACTATCCTCCGGTTTTAATGATGGATTTCCGGAACCAGGCCAGTAGAGTTCATTGAACGTGGGTGGACGAAATCCCTTTCCAAAGGATGCACCTATTCTGCAATCATATCGTGCGTTAAAAAGAATACCTCCTGAGTAACTAAAAAAGTCGGAATAATCACTATTTTTATCCCATCGTAATGATCCAGATGTGATGATTTTACTATTAAAAAACCTATGTTTTATACTGCTCCAGAACCCTTTGATTTTTCTATCAGGATTCCAGAAATTATCACTTACGAGGCTTTCTTTATCCCCGTCATAGAGTGAATCGTATGCCCAGAATTCCTGGTGCGATACATCAATACCAGAAGATATATCCTTGTATGAAACCTGAAAGGAACCCGTTATCTGCTCAGTAATGTAATACCAGTTATCATCTGCCCGGTATGTAGTCCAGTCTTCTTTATAACCTTCATAAACCTGTGAGTATTGTAAGTTTTCTTTTCTATATCCAATATTTGAGGAGAGTAAAAAATCACCTATTCGTCTCTCCAAATTTACAGAACCTGTACGATATTGTGTTTCCTGATTATCAAATAGAGAATAGGCGTTACTGTCACCATAAAGGGGGATATATGCAGGTGATGGTATTGGGCCTGGAACGCCCACTTCTCTTTCTCCCATAGAAAATCTTGTAGTTATGAGGTCAAGGATCGAAATATTACCACCATATGAAATGCTATTAAAATCACTGTTTGGTCTCTTCCCGTCACTTGTTCTTTTTGAAATATATATATTTGATTGTAGAATTCCTTTTCTGAAACCAACATCTGTAAAAATGTGTTTTGCTACTTGATCGGAAATATCACCATTTGCTTCAATACTCATGCCTTCCTTCTGCTCATCCTTTGTGATAATATTTATGACACCTGATGATGCATTTGCTCCATAGAGACTGGATGATGGGCTTTTTACAATCTCTATCCTCTTTATGCTTGAGATTGGTATTTCACTGAAGTCGAAGCATCCGTTTGCAGTTGAGTTAAGAGCAATCCCATTATGAAGGACGAGGAGCTGATCAGCAGGAAAGCCTCTTAAGCCCACAGTTATCAATCCACCCTCCATTCCTGTTGTTCTTGTATCAAGAAATCCCTCTTCCTTAAGAAGGTCATCAACCGTTCTTATTCCTTTTTTCGTAATTTCATCCTTCGTAATTATTCTCATATCAACAGCAACTTCACTCAAGGGTTCCCTTATTCTTTTTGCAGTTACAACAATCTCTGGAAGCCAATAATACGGAATTTCCTCACCATCAACCGGAGAGAGAGAAACAAAACTAATCATTAAAAATAAGAATGAATTCATGATACCTCCTTTTTACTCCAGTTATTAGTTATTCGTCATTGCTCACACTGTGAAATATTATTTTTGCAATTTGGTTTTTATTTAAAATAAAAAAACCAGCCTCGGGCTGGTAAATAAAAATTTGCCTCACACCCCGAAGGACTTTTACTCGGCCAGGTTTCCTGACTTTCGGATCTCTCTACTTGAAGCACCTTCCCATACTGCTTTATACAGAACAGTGGTTTTTTTGCTTCTTTCGTCCCCGATAACAGTGGCGGGGGCCGTACCGGATTTTAACCGGTTTCCCTTAAGCCTTATATTCGAATTTTTTAATTTATATCAGAATTTTATTTTCTTGTCAAGAAAATAAATTAGCCAAAGAGACTATTTTGAAAAATAAAACTAAAATCAACAGGGACATTTCTCTACTCTCTGGTAACTCTTTGCTTTGACATCCGTGGTTTAATGTATAATTTTCTATGAAAAAAAATCTTGACTTTTTATGTAAAAATAGGTATTATTTAAGAAAGAACAGGGAGGTGTTTATGAACAGACTTATATTAACGTTATTTTTGGCCCTTTTGCTTCTCATCTCATGTCAGAAGGGAGATAAGGAGATCTTCACAGGTGAGAGAGGAGGAGACATTATTATAGGTACCATAAACGAACCAACTACACTTAACCCTATCTATCCTCCATTAGGCAAAAGCATAGGAGTAGAGAATCTCCTCTTTCTATCCTTACACGGCAGAAATTCAGAAGGAAAGATTGTTCCACAACTTGCTTACAGCTGGGAATATTCTGAAGATTTCAAGTCCATTACATACTATCTGAGAAAAGACGTACAATGGTCAGATGGAAAGCCAGTGACAGCAGAGGATGTCAAGTTTACCCTTGATTTAATAAAAAATCCCGACGTGGGTTCTCCGCTCGCCGCCTCAGTCAGATTTATTGACAGTGCAAAGGTAATTAATCCATACAAAATCTGTTTTTACTTCACAAGGGTCTACGCAGATGAACTCATTGATTCAGGTATAACCCCTCTACCAATGCACATACTCAAGTTTGTGAAGGATATGAGGAATGCTGCTTTCAATACCTCACCAGTTGGAAATGGTCCATACACGCTTGAAAAATGGGAGAGAGGAAAGTCAATGGAGCTTGTTGCAAACGATAAATACTATAAAGGAAGGCCACCTCTTGATAATGTTGTCTTCTGGTTCGCACCAGGTGAGGAGGAACTTGCAGTAGAACTCCTTGAAGGGAATGTAGATATTGTTACTGATGTTACACCCTCACTCTATGAAAGAATAAAAGAGAAAAAGGATATTAATCTTATAATTAAGCCAGGCCACACATATACATACATAGGGTGGAATCTTGAGAAACCACTTTTCAAAGAAAAGAAAATGAGACTTGCCCTGACCTACGCAATCAATAGAGAAAACCTTGTGGAGAATGTGCTATTAAACCTTGCGGATGTTGCAAATGGTCCTATACCACCCACATCCTGGGCTTATGATGATGAATTGACGACCATTTCTTACAGTCCCGAAGAAGCTGCAAAACTCCTTGATGATATGGGTTGGGAATTACATGAAAGAACGAACATTAGAAGAAAAGATCGAATTCCCTTAAGATTTATCCTTATCACAAACAAGGAAAATCCAATAAGGGTAGCAATTGCGAATTTTATTGTGTCTGAACTCACAAAGATAGGTGTGACAGTTGTAACGGAATTCCTTGACACTCAAACCTTCATAAATCGTCTTGTATCGAGGGATTTTGATGCTTTCATTCTTGGTTGGAGTATTAAAGAGAGGTTTGACCCTACGATTGTCTGGAATTCAGACCCTGAGAAAGGTAAGTTTAATCTTGTTTCGTATAGGAACTCAGAGGTTGACGCAATGATAGAAAGGGGGCTTTTAACATTGGATAGAAGGGAAACAAAAAAGATCTGGGCAGCATTTCAGAAGATTATCGCAGAGGATATTCCCAATACATTTCTTTTCTACCCCCAGGAGATCTCAGCAGCAAATAGGCGTGTGAATGGAATTAATAAGAATGACACAAGGTTCATACTTGCCGGTTTAGAACATTACTGGATTCCTACTTCCCTAAGAAAGACAATAGATCTTGCATTTCTTAAAGCCGAATTAGAGGAGGAGATAGAACCTGAAACTCCTGTTGTTAATCCAGAGGATCTTCTTGAAAAGAGAGCTACGGAAGAGGCGGCAGGAGAGGGAACACCGGGACTTGGGGAGAAAGATGAAGGAGAACTCACTGCAGAACCAACACCAGAAGAGACAACAGAAGTTGTGAAGGAACCTGAACCTGAGATTCCTCCAACATTACCGGAGCTAAAGAAATTCGTTCTCCCTGAATATCCTGAGGCAGCAAAATTGGTTAGTGCTGAAGGAAGTGTCTTTGTGCAAGTACTTATTGGTGTAGATGGAAAAGTTAAAAGAGCTGTAATTGTAAAAAGTTTTGGGAACCCTGTATGTGATGCAGCAGCACTTACTGCTGCAAAAGCAACCGAATGGATTCCGGGGACGAAGGATGGTAAGCCAGCAGAGATGATCATGACCTATCCTATCAGATTTCCACCAAAGTAAATGAGATATTAATTGTAGTAGAGCTACCAGATACTGATACACATAATAAAAGAGGGGGGCAATGTGCCCCCCTCAGTTTTTAAAGACTAATGCTTACTATTCCTCTTTACTTTCTTTTTCTGGTTTCTCTTCTTCTTTCTCCTCGGCTGGCTTTTCAACGGTAACTTCCGGTTTTTCTTCCTCTTCTAATTCTTCTTCAAAAAGTTCCTCTTTTTGTTCAAGAAGGTTCTTTTCATCTTTCATCTTAACAAGGACGGTATAGATAACAGTCTGCCCCGCTGACCACATTGAGAGTGCAAAACCAACGACAAGGAAACCAAGGATATAAAAGAATATTCCGAGAATGAAACCACCAATGTTGTTAGCCACATTACCTGAAATATAATTATGGGGTTCAAGCATTACTGGAAGGAATCTCGCAAATAGATCCTCTATCTGTGTAACTGGAAATGCTGGTAGAGGAGGAAGGTACCATCGTGCATTGTTCCACACTACCTCAAGCCATTGTCTTGGTCCTTGGATGACCCTAATGGCAAGATGCATAACTGTCAATGATTTCTTCAAAAAGAGACCAAAGATAAAAACACCTATACAGGTTGTTGCCTTTAGTATAAATTCCCAGAGAACAAATCGCCAGGTTTGACTGTTAATTATGCTAAAATTCTCAAAAAGTGTATCGAATGTATCACTCTTTGTTGTCGCTACCACAGCAGGAGAGATAATCAATGAGACGAAGAAGATTACAATAAGGTAAACAACAAAAAGAGCAGCAGCAAAAAGGAAAGGTGAAAAGAGAGCGGTGACGACTTGACCGAAATGAGGGATTCTTCCAATCGACACTCCCCAAACGACTCCCATTGCTATAATAATTGCAATGAAAATAATGAGAGTTATTGGTGCGAGAAAAGAACCTTTCCAGTGCTTACGAGCAAACTTGAATGCTTCCCGTACCTCGTAGAATTCATCCCCCTTCAACTGTTCATAGGTTGTTTTTGAGATAGCAGTAAGTGTGATTGTTAAGACAAGAAAGCTTAACAAAAGACCAATTGCCCAGATGATCCATCCCCATACATTGAAATTAACTGTATGGAATGGGTAGGGGATAGGAAAGTATTTGAAGGTTCTCCATATATCAATCCAGCTCCATTTACTTGCCCAGAATGCTAAATAGGTAACTATACTGTAAACAACAAAGCCTGAGAACACACCTATAGTTCCAATCTGGATTTTTTTGCCATTGAACCCAAGTCTTGCAGCAGAAAAAACATCCATAAAATTGAATCTAAGTTTATTCATTAAAACACCTCCTTTTAGTTATTTACCCATAGTTTCATATGGTCTCGAACATCAGAAATTGTTTTATTTGTCTCCTCACTTGCCTTATGGGCTCCTGTTTTGAGAATATCTCTTACGTAACTTTCGTTTTTTTTTAATTCGTTTCTTTTTTCACGATAAGGAGAAAGGTATTCTATCATAGTTGTTGTACAGTCTTCTTTACACTCGACGCATCCAATAGTTCCTGATTTACAATCCCTTTCCCTTTGTTCTTTGTTCTTGACGTTAAAGATTTTGTGATAGGCAAAAACAACGCAATTATCAGGGTGACCCTTGTCGTTTTTCCGTATTTTTTGTGGATCTGTAAATGCTTGTTTAACCTTCTTTTTTATTTCTTCGGGCTCTTCACTCAATAAGATGATATTATTCAATGATTTAGACATTCTCTTTCCATCGGGGCCAGGAACCCGTGGATACTTGGTTAAAAGGGAGATAGGTTCAGGAAAAACTTCGCCGTATAAATTATTAAATCTTCTTGCGATCTCCCTTGTCAACTCGATATGGGGAAGTTGATCCTCTCCAACAGGAACGGCGGTTGCCTTATATATAAGAATATCTGATGCTTGTAGAACAGGATAACCAAGATGTCCAAAATGGACTATTCGTATATCAAGTTCTTGTAGTTGTTCTTTAAGTGTAGGATTCCTCTCCAACCAAGGTAGGGGAGTTATCATAGATAGCAGGGTAAAGAGCTCAATGTGTTCTTTGACATCAGACTGCACAAAAATTGCAGATTTTTCAGGATCAAGACCGAACGCCAACCAGTCAATTGCGATTTCCATGATATCGTTTCTCAAATTTTCTGTATTATCGTACCCTGTCGTAAGTGCATGGTAATCAGCAATCTCAAAGAAACATTCATTTTCTTCCTGTAGCTCTTTCCAGTTCTGCAGAGCTCCAAATACATTTCCTATATGAATTTTTCCCGTTGGTCTATTACCGCTTAGAATTCTATAAGGCATATTATTTTCTCACATATTTTTGAAGAAACCTGATGAGAAAAAGAACTATAAATAACAATACAACAAGCCACCAGAGAGATTTACTGTATGGTCTGTATGTTTTTCTCTTAAATAATCTCCTATTAAATCTTACCATTACATAATTCTAAGAGATTTTTATCACGTAAACAATGCTTTGTCAAGTTTTTTCTTTTAATCCTCCAGGCTCTAAAAATGCTGGTGTTTGAAGGATTAGATAAAAGTAGGAGATTATATATTATTCTTCTTCAACTTCTTCTAAAATAATTGCCTCTGTGGGGCAGGCCTCTGCAGCTTCTTCGCAGTCGCATAACTCACCGCAACCGTCTGGATTAATTACATGTGCCTTATCGTCGTCAGCCATCTCAAAGACATCAGGGCACATTGCCTCACAGACTGCATCACCAATGCATTTTTCAAGATCTATCTTTGGGACCAGTTTCATTTTTATCGACCTCCTTTCTTCTTTTTTCGTATATCTTATAGATTAAAGTTGGTTTAACATATAGAAATATTGAAATTTTGTCAAGGAAAAAATTCACTATTTATGAAGAAAATTTGAGTACAATTTATGTTCCTTAATTCCTATTTATCCCCTATTTAATTATTATAGAGGTAGGAATAAGGATTACATAACCAAGTACAAGAAGGATTGGCGCTACAGTGATTGAACCCTTTGAGAGAAATATATAGCCAATAATAATACTAATTATTCCTGCAGCGAACAAAGAATAATTTTTTTTATTAAAACTAAGAATTTCTTCAGTTGCGGTGATTTTTTTCGTCTGTTTTTTTGCTTCTTTAATCATTTTCTTCTTTTTCTTTTTTCCCACTTTTTCTCCTTTTTCCTATTTTTTATTTTAATCTAACGATTTCTCCTCTTTTTATTGTATATAATGGGACAGTTCCTTCAAAAACTCCACGAGGATTTACAACTCCAGATGTTCCTGCAAAAGGTTCTATCTCCTGGAAACTATTTGTTAATGATTCGGTGTCTTTCGCTCCAGTTGAAATTGTTTTCAAAAGGAGTATGCCTGTGTCATATCCAAGTGCCGATTCCCTCGATGGTTCTGTCCTGTATTGAGAAAGATAGAGTCTTCTAAAGTCTTTGTATATATCCGTGTTCTTATAAACCATTGTCGGGCTACCTGTAAATATAACACCCTCTACATACTTCTCACCTTTAAGTGGAACCCTTTCGTCGTTCCATCCGTCTGCACCTAAAATCTTTGCATCTATTTTATAATATCTCAACTCAGGTGCAATCATAACAGCTTCATTTGGATAACATGGAATATAAATCGCCTCCGGGTTTTTGTCCTTTATGAAAGTCATCGGAGTTTCGAAATCTGTTGTGCCCTCTGGATAACTATGCTTTGCAACAATTTGAACACCATACTTAGCTGCCTCTTCAGAGAATATCTCTGCAAGACTGTTTCCGTAAGCATCATCCGGATAGAGAATCGCAATCTTGTAACAGCCAAGTGTACCTGTTACATATTTTGCCATCGCTATTGCCTGGGCACCAAGCCCAACATTTATCTGAAAAACATACGGTCCAATAGAAGAAATATCTTCTTCAGTTGCAGTTGGAGATATTATTGGAACTTTTAATAGATTAGCAATTCCAGACGCTGCAATCATTGGCATGCTCAAAATTGGTCCGATGATAACGAAAACCCCTTCATTTTTTATAAGATCTATAACCTGTCGAATTGCTTCGATTGGGTTTCCTTTTGTATCTCTAGCAACAATCCTTAGTTTTCTTCCTTTTAATGCGAGTTCAAGCCCATTCTTTACCCTCTTCCCAAAAATACTGTATTCGCCCGTTAAAGGGGCAAGGAAACCAATAGCTCCACTCAGTTTGACCGCTCTTTCTCCTTTCAGGAGGCGTGCTATTTCCATTGTATACTTGTTGTTGGGACAGATGCGTTTCATATGGTTATGAATCTTTCGTGCTTCATAATCTTTTCCTTGTTCCAATCCTATTTTAGCAGCAGTGTAAAGCGTAAAGCATCCCAATGTCGTTTTTTCATACTTTTTAGCGAGTTTTTTTAATTCTTCGAAACTCAGTTTTTTCATTATCTTTTTAAGTTTCTCTTCCGATTTACTCTTGAGTGATGTTTTGAGAGGGATCCTTATGATTTCGAAATAGTTCCTTGCTGCCTCATAGTTCTCATTGATTTTTTCAAAGGATTGAGCAATAATGTGAAGGATATCTGGTTCAGTCGATCTACCCTTGTATAACTTATGCTTGCCCTTAGCTGTAGATATAACTCCTTTGTAATCCTTTAATCTGTATTTTGAAAGGAGAAGGAGCGATAGAGCATCGTCAACTTTCTCAGATGTTGGGTATTTTTCTATAATCTCTCGTAATGACCTACTTGCTTCAGTATATTTAGCCTCTTTATAAAGTTGCTTGGAATAATTATAGAGTGAGTCAACAACTGGTATTACTTCAACTTCCTCTTCATAAAGAGGAATCTCTTGCTTCTTTATACAAGAAGAACATAGGGATAAACATAGGAAAATAAAGAGAAAATACTTTTTATAAATTCTCATCAGAATAAAATTATCATAAAAATTATATTGTGTCAACAAAAATAACCTTAAATATTTTAACCACGAATTAATATTGTTTTTAACCAATATCTTTTCGTTACGCTATTAATGATTTAAACGAAAAGAGTCCGCTGGCGTTCCAATATTCATATTAAGGCATTTTTAGTTTTTGAATCTGTGAAATCAGAGGCATCTGGTTTTTTAAGAAATATCAGTAGAGGAAACTACTTTCTCCAATGAATTCCCTGAGAATTGATGTTGGTGGAACCTCTGGTGGAGAAATCTCGATGAAGAATGAGAGAAATTTCAATAATCTCTCACTTTTACTGAAGTTTTTCTGTTTAGGAGTTACACTTCGTAGTAATGGAACTGCAAATCTTTTCAGCACGGAAAGTTCATATACAAGAGCAGAATTAAACATCACATCTGCTTCTTCCTGGAATGGGAAGATATTCTTATCCTCCCCTTTTTCCACATTTTTCCATAATCTGAATGTTTCATGGGCAGAATGTCTTCTGTAAAGATTGTCTCTCACCATCCTTCTGATTATCCTTGTATCCCTTGTGGAAATCCGATGGTCGTTATCAATATTGAGTTGTGTTAAAGCGCTGATATATATCTTGTATTTGTTTTCCTTTGGAATTCGATGTGTAAGTTCTTCATTCAATCCATGAATGCCCTCAATTATAAGAATCTGATTTTTATGCATTTTTATCCTTCTGCCTTTCAGTCTCTCACCTGTCGTAAATTCAAATTTTGGAATTTCTACCTCTTTACCACTGAGAAGTGAGATAAGATGCTTATTCAGCAGTTCCACATCTATAGCATTGATGGATTCAAAGTCGAATGTCCCATCGGTTAATTTAGGTGTTTTATCCCTTTCAAGAAAGTAGTCATCGATGGAGATGGTTATTGGGAATAAACAGTTAACCCTTAACTGGATAGCAAGCCTTTTCGAAAATGTGGTTTTCCCTGATGCAGATGGGCCTGCTATGAGAATAATTCTTAGCCTTGGACCTTTCTTCTTTATCTCATCTGCTATTTGGGCAATCTTCTTCTCATGCAGTGCCTCTGCAATCTTGATTAAATCAGATATTTCACCTTTTTCTATCCTTCTATTCAGCGAAACTATATCAGCAACCCCGAGTATTTCCCCCCATTGTTCGTATTCCTCAAAAACATTGAAGAGTTTTTTCTGGTCATGAAAGGGAGGAATCATATTCTCTTTTCCAGGATGAGGAAATCTTAGCACGAAACCTGGTTTGTAAAAATGGAGAGCAAAAAGAGATAGATATGAACTGTCAGGTACAAGGGGAGTAAATGTAAAATCAATATAGTTTTTACAAGTATATAGATCTATCTTTTCCCCTTCTTCATACTTAAATAATTGAACCTTTCTAAATTTCTCTTTCTCGATGAGATATTTCATAACCTGGCTTTTGCTCTTTCTTATTTTCACAAAAGGTATCTTTTCTTTGATCTTTTCCTTCATTATTTTGGTGATTATGTGAAAATCGTTCTTTCTAACAGGATGCCCATTTGCAAACCTGCAGTAAAAACCATCACCAAAGGAATGTTCAATTAATAGTCCCTTCCCGGGAAAACTTTCGTTAATAGAAACTGTAAGAAGAAAAGAAAGACTGTTCTGATAGCATCTGAACCCCTCTCTGTCTGTTATGTCAAGAAGCTTAATCCTATCACCGTTTATAACTTTTTGATGCAAATCACAGAGCCTATTATTTATCTTGCAGACTAAAAATCTTTTATAGTCCTTCTTCATTTCCTTTATGATGTTTAGAACTGTAAAATTTCTTTTGAATGTAAATGGTTTTCCATCAATGTAACACTTTCCCATTCTTTATCCTCCCGAGTGATTAAGTTATTGAGTATTTCGTTTAGATCGTTTTGAGCGTTTAATTCGTTAATATCGTTTATTTCGTTTGTCTTGTTTGTTTAGTTCGAAACAAAGAATAAGTTGTTAGCTTTCTTACAATATTTTGGATTTTTGAACTCTTAAACTCTGGAACTCTTCAACTGTTAATATGTCATTGCTTGCCCTGTTAAATACCGATTTCCCAAAATTGATTAATCTTCTCTAATAGGTCTTTATTTAACGGGGCGAGTGCTTCTCTGTGCTTTGTTAAGCATTCTCTCTTTTTCTTCCATTTTATTTTGCATAATTTTCTACAAATGTCAAGAAAAAGATTGGAGGAATTATACTTTGAACCAATAAGACCAACTGGACAAATGGGACCGGTAGGACCAGGTAAGTTATTTCTTGTTAGACTTAAACTTCTTGACTTTGTTGAGACAATCTGATATAAAATAGAATATGAGTAAGGTTTATAGACTAAAGGATATACCTCCTGAAGAGAGACCAAGAGAACGGCTGATAAAGGACGGTCCTAATACGCTAAGAAGCCATGAACTTATCGCTGTCGTTCTTGGCAAGGGTTCAAAAAAAGAGGATGTGCTCTCCATTGCAAGAAGGATAATGAATGACTACGGAACAAAGGCTCTATCTGGTGAAATTGATGTGAAAAAGCTAACTGAAACTCTCAATCTTACAGAAATTCAAGCCTGTCAGATCATTGCAGCACTTGAGCTTGGAAGACGACTCTTTGGAAAAGCGAGAAAGGAGATTTATCTTAATTCACCAGGGGATGTTTTCAACTACCTTGGTAATGTTGGAAATCTTGATAAGGAAGTGATGCATGGACTCTATCTCGATGTGAAGAATAAGCTTCTAAGAGACGAAATTATCTCTGTTGGAACCGTTTCCTGTAGCCTTGTCCATCCACGCGAGGTATATAAACCAGCGTTTACTAACTCGGCTGTCGGTGTCATTCTTGTTCACAATCACCCATCAGGTGATCCAGAACCGAGTAAAGAAGATATTGCCCTTACAAAAAGGCTAAAAAAGGTTTCCGAATATATTGATATTGAACTTCTTGACCATATCATTATAGGAAACGATGACTATCGAAGTATGAAGAGTGAGGGAATAATTTAAAATGAAAAAGCTCTATTCCATCGTGGATGAGAAAGGAAAAGAAAAGGTTCTCCTGATCACTGTTTCAAGAAATCCACATGAAAAGTGGGAAAAGTTCGATGGACTTGAAGAGATGGCTTCCCTTGCAGAGACTGCAGGTAGCGAAGTCGTAGAGAAAATGATCCAGAACAGAAAAGCCTATGATACTGCAACCTTTATTGGTAGTGGGAAAGCAAAGGAACTAAAGACGATTTCTGATGAACTGGACATCGATACGATCATTTTTAATGAGGAATTAACACCATCTCAGAAAAGAAAAATAGAAGAGATCACAGAAAGAAAGATTCTTGATAGAAGGGAGTTGATCTTGGACATCTTTGCTCAACATGCAAAAACAGATACATCAAAGATAGAAGTTGAACTTGCCCAGTTGAAGTTTAGATTTCATATGCTGCAGGGTGAAGGTATTGCACTTTCAAAGCTTGGAGGAGGTATTGGAACAAGGGGGCCGGGTGAACAGAGGCTTGAAGTTGATAGAAGACGGATAAGAGCTCGGATAAGCCGCCTTGAAAAGGAACTCGTGAGGATAGAGAAGAGCAAAAAGACACAGACTAAAAGACGAAGTAACATTTTCAGGGTTGCACTCATTGGTTACACAAATGCGGGGAAATCAACACTTATGAATGCCCTGTCTGATGCACATGTTCTTGTGGAGGATAAACTATTTGCTACACTTGATGCTACAACGAGACTCATTGAGATAGACCCTCTCCACAGGTTTCTCTTAACTGATACAGTTGGTTTCATTAAAAATTTACCACCACAACTTATTGCATCCTTTCACGCAACACTGGATGAGGCAATAGAGGCTGATTTAAGAATGCATATAGTCGATGCAAGTTATGAAAATATTAATAGACATATGGAGGCAACAAAGAATATAATGAGACAACTCGGTATAGAAGAGAAAAGGACAATAATCATTTTTAATAAAATAGACCTGATTCCAACAAGTGAGGTTGCTGAAAGGCTATTAAGGAAATTTCCTGGTTCTGTCGCCATCTCTGCAAGAAATGGGGATGGAATTAAGAGATTATTAAAGGCAATCCAGAAGATTATGGACGAAGATACAGCAATAGCTAATCTTCACTTCTGTCCCCCTGACGGGAAGATACTATCCTGGGTCAGGGAAAGGGCGAATGTGATTGAGGAAAAGAATGATGATGAGGGACTCCTTCTCAAAGTGAGGATGAGGAAGAAGGATGTTGAGAAATTTAAGAAAAAGAAGGGTGACTAATAAGAAAAGGTAAAAATAAACCAAAAAAAGACTCTTCCCATCTGAATACTGTAAAATCC
>SOIS01000007.1 GCA_004375965.1 Candidatus Cloacimonadota bacterium
TTTCTTAATATTGGCAATACGTAAGGGATGGAAACTAAAAAGCGCACCGAGAAAAAACAGATAGTAGGCAGTAAGCAGTAGCCGCATCTTTTAACCCCGTTAGAAAATTATTCTAACGGGGTTAAGGTGCGAAAAGAAGGTCGCAGGCTAACCCTTCGACTCCGCTCAGGACAAGAGCCTGCGGCTACCGAAACACCCGAACGATATTAGCGATACTAACAAACTAAACGATTGAAACGAAAATGTTATCGTCTCCACTGGAATTTAATGTGTTTTATGGACTCCACTCCCAAAATCCGTGAAATGATAAGGTAGATAATTCCACCAATAATAAAGAGACCAATGGATTCGATAAGGAAATTTAGCGGTCTTGAGAATATCAGCAATCCTTTAAGATATAAAAGCAGGCCAAAAACTGCACCTCCGGATAAACCAGAGGCTACAACGATTTTTAAAAAATCATTAAGTATTCTCTTCTCATCTATATTCTTTAATTTTTTCCGAAGGAAGCACATAAGAATAGTGAGGTTAAAGATACTTGCAATTGAAGCAGCAAGTGCAAGACCTCGGAAAAATAAGACTCTCATAAGTATCAAAGAGAGGGTTATGTTGAGAATAACGGTGAAGATACTCAATACCATTGGTGTTCGAGCATCCTTATATGCATAGAATATACTTGTCACAACCCTTGATGATGACATCGCAAATATTCCAAGTGAATAGCATGCAAGTGCCTGGGAGGTAAAGAGAGTGTCCTGTATTGTAAATGCACCCCTTTCGAAAATAAGACCTACAATTGGAACCCTTAAGATAAAGAGAAAAACTGATGCGGGAATTGTAAGAAAAAATACGAATCTGATAGAGCGTGAGAAGGTCTTTATGACTTCCTCATCTTTTGACTCTGAAACAAGTCTCGCTGCATCTGGCAATGTTACAGTTGCTACAGCCATTCCCAGAACACCTATAGGGAGTTGCATCAATCTCATAGCATAGCCAAGATAAGAAACAGAACCCTCAACGAGAAGGGACGCAAGGAACATATTAACCATTACATTTATTCTTGTAACCGCATAACTGAATTCAATGGGTATCATTATCTTTAATAATCTCAAGAGCCCTTTTTCTCTGAAATTTATTCCTTTTAAGAGCCTAAAACCCGATTTTATGAAATATGGTATCTGCATAAGTAATTGTAGAAAAGCACCTACTAAAACACCTACTGCTATGGACAGAATTGGAGGAATACCTCTTTCTATGAGGAAAGGAGAAATGATAAATCCACATCCAATTATTCCTATATTGAAAAGTGCAGGGGCAGAGCCGGTTGTGAAAAAATGGTTATAAAAATTCAGAATACCCATTGTTAGTGCTGAAAGGACCATAAAAACTACAAATGGGAAGATGATGCGGGTTAAATGAATGGTCAGCGCTAATTTTTCAGGGTCTTTTGTAAATCCATATGCAATGGTACGGACAATCTGTGGTGAAAATACCATACCAATAGCGACCAATGCACCAATAAAAAGAAGAAGGACATTGAAGACATATCCTGTAAAGCGAAAAGCCTCTTTCTTTCCTCTCTTACTTTCGTAATCAGAAAAGATGGGAAGGAATGCTGCACTGAGAGAACCTTCTGAAAATAGATCTCTTAAAAGGTTAGGGATATTGAATGCAATTCGGAAACTGTCCATCATCATTCCTGCTCCAAAGAGGTAAGCAAAGGTCATCTCTCTCAGGAGCCCAAGAATCCTTGAGATGGCAGTACCAAGTCCAAATCCCCCTACCCTACGTGCAAAACTCTCCTTCATTTATGTTCTTCCATGTGTCATTATATTTCGTTTTTATCGTTTAGTTCGTTAGTATCGTTAACATCATTCAGATGTTTGGGTAGCCGCAGGCTCTTGTCCTGAGCGGAGTCGAAGGGTTAGCCTGCGCATTGATTTTTCGCACCTTAACCCCGTTAGAATAATTTTCTAACGGGGTTAAAAGGTGCGGCTACATCCCCCGAAACCTTTATTGTCCCGCTGTTTGCATTTTGGGTTTTATTCGTCATTAGGATTTCTGGTTTCGTCATTTCATATTCCCATCTTCGCATCTCTTACCTTGGAAATTCAATTCCATATTCCTTCAATATCTCCCTTCTTTCTTCTGTAAGGTATCCACCGGAAAGAACCTGTGCAATAACCATATCCCAGTTATCATTTCCTTCCATCAATACCGGGCCGTTTTTTGAGATTGCTATGTCCCAACCGACAGAACGCAACTCCGGCGAAAAAGAAGCGGCTTTTTTAGCAAGCGAAACAATATCATGCCAGAATGGAACCTTACAATCTGTAAAAAAATCTTTTATTCTTTCTTCTTTTTCCTCGATCCATGGACCCCCTTCTTCTTTATATCCAAATGTTTTTTCACCAATGCTCCCATTCTCAACATTTATATTAACTACATAGCCACCCTGGTGAAGATTGTCTGTAATGCTTCCCTCTCTTCCAACCCTGAGCATTCCAAAATCAATAAGTATTTCGTTATTATTTGTTATGAGGGTTGAAACTCTAATTGTATTGAGGGATTTCCCTGATAAAACATTCATTGCTGGATCCTGTTCAATCTTCTCTTCGATGATATATCCCTTGTAATTGTCCTCTTTCGACTGTCTTACTTCAATATCTTTCTCCATAAGGGAAATAACCTCATTGAGACTGTAGTTCTTTCCATCATTGCTTCTTATAGTCTCTGGTGAAATAAGTTCCTCAAATATCATTATTCCCTTGCCTCCCAGAGATCCTAAAGGTTTAACAACACAGCCTTTTATGTCACTCTTATTGAGCCATCTCAAAAAATCGCTTTTCTCCCTTAGGGGAGAACCATCAAGGAAAAAACCCCTTTCAGGATAATAGAATCCATAAACCTCTACAACCGGAAAACCAAGTTGAGAATAGTAAAGGAAGAAGAGGAGTTTGTTCTCCAATATGGGAATCCAGCTTTTATGGTTAAGGTATGGTCTGAAGATTTTTAATATCTTCTCATTTGATATAAATGAAAGTTTTTCTGATCTTGATATGGACTTTTTATAAAAACCATATAGGTTGTATTCAAGCGGACTAAAGCCATAGCGAAAGCCAAGCAAAATCATATCAAGGAGTTGTATAATGGATGTTTTTTTTTCAAAAGAACCTAAAAAACGCAATTGTTTTATGAATTTTTTTGCTTTTGTCAGGCTTAACCTCAACAATCAACTCCTGAAACAAGACTCTCGCTCATCTCAAAACCATTACATCACATCTTTTATCTTTTGTCAAGAAAATCTTTCAACCAGAGAGAACACAAAGAAATTCATATACATCTTCTATCTTTCATCTTAATCCTACATCCAATCTCTTCTTTTCTTCTTAGTTCCTATGTTTTCATTTGACTTTGCATAAAAGTTTTGTTATATTCAGGTCGGAATGAGTAATACGAAAAAGTGGCGTCTGTTAGATACAGGTATAAGAAGAGCCGCAGAGAATATTGCCCTTGATGATGCTATTCTTGAAGCACATTCAAAAGGCTTTATTCCCAATACCCTCAGGTGGCTTCAGTTCAGTCCTGAAGCAGTGCTTGTGGGCTACCATCAATCAATAGAGAAAGAGATAAGGGTTGATTTCTGTCAAAAAAAGGGAATAGAGATTAATAGAAGAATTACAGGTGGCGGTGCTATATATTTTGACAGAACTCAGCTTGGATGGGAACTATTTGCATCAAAAGATGACATTGGTATTTCTGTAATAAGTGAAATTCTATTTGAAAAGATATGTGAAGGCGTAATTAGAGGATTAAAAAAAATCGGTTTAAATGCAAGCTTCAGGCCAAAAAATGATATTGAAATAAAGGGCAGGAAGATCTCAGGAACAGGTGGAACAGAGATGGGAAACTCCTTTATGTTCCAGGGAACGCTGCTTATAGATTTTGATGTAAACACAATGATGAGAGCACTAAGGATTCCCCTCGAAAAGTTAAAGGACAAGGAGATAGAGTCTGTTAAAGATCGGGTAACCTGGCTTTCTAAAGAATTGGGACAAAGACCTGATATGGATACACTGAAGAAAAAAATTAAGGAGGGGTTTGAAGAAACCTTCTCTGTTATATTAGAGGAAGGAGAGCTCTCTAAGGAGGAGAAAGAAATTTATAATGAGAAGTTAAAGAAGATGGAATCGAAGGAATGGATATACCTCAGTAAAAGCGACGTCGCATCATCATTATTCGCTTCGCACAAAACTGAAGGGGGACTTATCAAGGTTTCATTGGTATACGCTCAACGTGCAAAGATAATTGAACAGATTATTATTACGGGAGATTTCTTTGCCTTCCCTGTAAGGGGCATCTATGACCTTGAAGCCTCATTGAAAGGCATAAAAGCTGATTCAGAAAAGATAAAAAAGAAAATCCTACATTTCTTCAAAACAAATGATATAGAGATAGTTGGTATAAAACCAGAAGATATTAATTTCACTATTGACAAAGCTCTATCAAAAATAAAGTATTTGAAATATGGATTTGATTTAGATGAAGCAAATCATATATTCACAGTCATTGAACCTTTTGAATCTATTTTAGAAAAAAAACCTGACCTTCTACTACTACCATACTGCTCAAAAGAGACCGAGTGTGAACTCAGGTATAAAAAGGATTGTACAATCTGTGGTAGATGCACGATTGGAGATGCCTATCAGATAGGACAGGATAATAACCTTCTTCCTGTATCCATCGTCAGCTTTGAAGACCTGATAAAAACAATATTAAGGTACAGGAAAAAGGGTAAACGGGCTTTTGTTGGATGCTGCTGTGAACCTTTTTATATAAAGCATGAGAAGGACTTCGAGAGAGCAGGTTTACCAGGAATACTCATCAATATAGACAACACTACATGTTACGAACTTGGTGAAGAGCAGAAGGCATACGCAGGAAATTTTGAAAAAAAGACTGATCTAAGAATCGAGCTTCTTGAAAAGGTAATAAATATTGTGAACAATGGAAAAGGTTGATGTTCTTGTTGTAGGAGCCGGACCTTCAGGTTCATCCTGTGCTGCTGTTATAGCAGAATCAGGCTTCAACGTTGTGTTGATAGAGAAGAAGTCATCCGTTGGAGAACCTGTTCAGTGTGCAGAGTATATCCCAAAACTCTTTTTAAGGGAACTTGACATAAAAAGGGATTTTATATCAAATGAGGTTTTTTCTATGAAAACCTTTATTGAATTTAATGAAACAATTGAAACAAAATCCCCTGGATACCTCATTGACAGAATGAGTTTTGACAGAGCTCTCTGTCTCAATGCAATAAGAAAAGGTGCTAAGATGATTATTGGTGCTAAGGCTGAGGGAATCGAAGATGGTTGTGTTTTGGTGAGAATGAAAAAGGGGGAAAATAGATTTCTTGCAAGGATTATTGTAGGTGCAGATGGTCCTCTTTCAACTATCGGGAAATGCATAGGTTCAAGAAACCGCTCGTTTGTAAATTCCTGCCAGGTTGAACTCCTAAAAAAAGGAGATTCTAACTCAACAAAGGTTTATTTTTTTGACGGATGCCCTGGGGGTTATGGATGGATTTTCCCGAAAGCAGAAACATTCAATGTCGGTGTAGGAGTAGGAGTAAAGTTTAAGAAAAATCCCCAGAAAGTACTTGATTACTTCCTTGATAAGCTCCGTCTTGTAAAAAAAGATGTAATTAGACTTACAAAGGGATTAATCCCTTCAGGTGGAATTCTTGACACTGTTGTGAAAGATAATATCGTTCTTATCGGTGATGCAGCAGGTCTTACACACTCCATTACAGGCGCAGGGATCCCACAGGCAGTTACTTCAGGCAAGATGGCTGGCAAAGTCATTGTAAAATCCCTCAAAAGTAATGATAATGGTATTCTTGAAGATTACGATAGGGGAATCCTGGAGTTATGGGGAGACTACATAGGAACTGCCCTAAGAAAAAGGAAATATGTGGAAACGAACTGGAGCAAAGGGAATTTAGAAAATATCATTAGAAATACATGGGTTGCATTCAAGGAATACTATCAAAGGGTTAATTAGTGGTAAAATGTGGAGAATGTAAAACTCACGAGCACAAGAAATACTGCAAGAAAATGCTATGCTGTAATAAAATGTTACACTGTAAGAAAACACTGCGTTGTTATAAAATGCTTTGCTGTAATATTGAGATTGCTTCAGAAGTTAATATGAAAGAATGATCGCAATGACAGATTTTGACCAATGACTAAATGACAATTGACTAATTACTAATAAAGAAGCACATAGGAGGAAATATGGAGAGTCCAGAATATATAAAGACAAGTATGGCAGCGGCAATGACACTTGGTTTGAAACAAGGACGTTTTTATCGGAATGCAAAATTATACTGTATCAATCTACTCTTAACGTACGGAGATGGATGTAGTGCACGGTGTGCCTATTGTGGACTCAACAGGGTAAGACCTGGAAAATATGAGAAGAAAAGTTTTATTCGGGTAGACTGGCCTATTTACTCCACCTATGAGGTTGTGAAAAGAATGGTGGAAAGAAAAGATGAAATCAAACGGGTCTGTATCTCTATGATTACACACAGAAGTGCCAAAGAGGATCTAATAACAGTAACAAAAATTATAAAAGAAGGGCTGCATATCCCTATTTCAGGGCTGATTACGCCAACTCTTCTCACAAAACAAAACCTTGTCGAAATGAATGAAGCAGGGGTTGACATGATTGGAATCGCCATTGATCTTGCAACAGAGGAGCTATTTGAGAAATTCAGGGGACCTGTTCATAAATGGGAGAAATACTGGAGCCTTTTTGAGGATGGACTGGAGATTTTTGGAGAACGAAAGGTTGGTAGCCACTTCATAGTTGGAATGGGAGAAACAGAGAAAGAAATGACAAGTGTTATACAAAAAATATACAACATTGGAGGTTTTACACACCTTTTTTCATTCTTTCCTGAAGCAAACTCAGAACTTGCCAATCACCCCCAACCACCAATCGACCAGTATAGAAGGATACAGATTGCAAGGTATCTTATTGATGAGGGCATTTCTAAATTCTCACTTATGGAATTTGATAAAATTGAGCAAATAGTAAATTTCGGTGTTTCAAAGGATGATCTTGAAGAAATAATAGATCGTGGCATTCCATTTATGACGAGTGGATGTCCTGCAGAGAACGGAACAGTTGCATGTAATAGACCATTCGCAAATTCACTTCCTGGTCCGGATTTTAGAAATTTCCCATTTATCCCCACACCAAGTGATGTGGAAAGGGTTCGGAGTGAACTCTATAAGCAATGACATGAGAGGGTAGCCGCAGGGCTTGTCCTGAGAGAAACCGAAGGATCAGCCTGCGTCACATTCATACGCAACTTAACACCGTTAGAAAATTTCTAACGGGGCAAGAATGTGCGGATACAAAATAAATGAAAATAAGAGCTTTAAATAAATTAAAATACGAAAAATTTGATCCTGGATTAAAGAAAGCATTTGATATAAGAATGAAAAACTTTCCACCAGATATTTTTTTCTTTGCACCTACCTTAAAAAGGTATGAGACAACAGAATTCTCAAATTCCAAAGACCCAGTATTCGTTCCCATATCACTAACGGGCCCTTCTTGTACTCTCAACTGTAAGCACTGCGGTGGAAAACTCCTTGAATCAATGTACTGGGCATATTCAGAAGACGAACTCTACAATCTTGTCCAAAAATTAAATAAAGAAAGTCTCAAAGGTCTCCTTATTACAGGCGGTTCCTGCGTTGATGGCACTGTTCCTATGAAGCCATTTCTGCCAATCCTTAGAAAGATAAAAGAAGAGATGAAACTCAAACTTGCTGCTCATACAGGACTTGTTGATAAACAGACTGCTATGCAGATGAATGGTATCTTTGATGTGGCAATGATGGATATAATCGGAAGTGATAAGACAATTAGGGAAATTTATAACCTTAATAAGACCACTGGGGATTTCTATAACTCCATTGAGTACCTTTTAGAGCAGGGTATTGCCGTTGCTCCACATATAGTTTTGGGTCTTCACTACGGAAAGATAATCGGAGAGTTTGATGCAATAAAAAGACTCACTTCTTACAATCTATCTTCACTTGTTCTTGTTATTGTCGAAAAGTTGAAGGGAACAGTTTTTTATAAAATGAAAGTAAAACCACCTTCACTCGATAAAATAAGGGAGATATTTATCTTCACTAGAGAGAGCTTTCCAAAAATTCCCATTTTAGTTGGGTGTGCAAGGCCTGGTGGTGTAATGGAAAAACAAATTGATATAACTGCTATAATGTCAGGATTTAATGGAATTGCGTATCCATCGGAGGTTGCAATAGCTTTCTCAAAAAAGATAGGGTTACATCTAAGATTTTCCGAGTACTGCTGTTCCTTCCTCTTTCAGTTGATGTAAACCACGCTTCTCCTTCTGATAGCTATTCTTTTTATTTAAGGTAATACATTTATCATTACTTCCAATTATACTTGAAAGTAACATCATTTCATCCAGTTCCCATTTTTTGGGTGGAAAACCGAACTTCTCTTCTATCTTCTTTTTTGTCTGTTGCCAAAGGACCCTTCCTTTTACTACTGGAAAGGTTTTCCTTTTTCCTTTTCCAAAATCTAAACTCAAAGTTCCATGTATCTCTGTAGTCTTTCGGATTTTTTTAAGAGAATTAAAGATTATTGTAAGGCTAACAATTCTTTTCTGTAAGTCAGATGCCTTTTCGAACTCCTGAATTCTTATCAATTTTTCTTTCTCTTTTTCTAATTCCCTTATTTGTCCATTATCATAACCATTGAGAAAATCAATCATCCGATTTACCCTTTCTCGATAAATGGATGGATTTACACCACCTGTACAGGGTGCATCGCATTTTCCCATTTCTTCCAAGGGACAGGAAAAGAGTCGCAAACTATCATTAAGATTCCTCCTGCAGGGCCTTATTCCAAATAGTTCATTTATAAGTTTAATGTTTTCCCTGATTTTATATTCCTTTCTAAATGGACCAAAATAAGGATTCCCATCATTTTTGACCTCGTCCACTACTCTTATTGTAGGGAAATAAGTGTCTTGCCTTACAGTTAAATAAACATAGTTCTGGAATTCTTTTATCTGTTTATTATAAGGCGGTAGATTACTCCTTATCAAACTCATTTCAAGGAAAAGTGCTGAGAGTTCATCCCCTGTTGTTACAACATCACATATTTTTGCCTGTTTTAACCAGAAGTAGAATCCTTCGTTTCCCTTCTCTTTTCTCCAAAGGTGAGACAAGAGTCTATTTTTTAAGCTCTTCGCTTTCCCAATGTAGAGAACCCTCTCATCTTTATTCATGAGTATGTAAATCCCTGGGGTAGTAAGAACATTCTCGATTCCTTTCCTTGTGAATAGAAATCTTTCCTTACTATCATCTATTGGAATCCTGTAAGGGATATAAGGTTTTTCTTTCTTTTTTACAGTTCCTTCTACATAAAAACGCCTTCTTTTATCTTTCAATATGGAAAGGCTTTCTTTTCTGAATTCTACCTTAATATCATCTCTTCTTTTCTTATAAAGGTAAAGGGGTATATTTTTAAGTTTCTCTAATTCAATCTCTCCTTTCAAATGAAATCTAAGTATTGAGCAAGGTTTTGCTGAACTAATTCTCTTCTCAAAAAAATCAATAAGTTTGCCGGGTTCTTTCCCGGTTGTATCAAGTTCAATAATTGTCATTGTTGTTGGAGGAAGTCTATTGAACGTATGATACGGTATTCCATCTTTTATTCTCACAACAAAGAATCCCTTTTCTTCGTTCATTTCCTGAAAACTAACCCTCTCTGTAGAACCTGCATAGTATATATTTACCACTTTTGTTTTAATTATTTGCTGTTTATGGATGTGACCACAAGCGATATAATTAAAACCCTGAGGAATTTCTGTCAGAGGTATAACATTTTCACCATTTCTGAATGTGAAATTTCTTGTACCTACCCTTGCTCCCTCAAAAACCTGATGACATAAAAGTATGTTAAAAGCATCTCTTTGATGTTTCCATCCTGTTTTTTTCAATATCTTTCTGAATGATTTCCTCGATTCGTGCCTTATATATGGGAATCCAGCAATAACAACCTTTTTGTTATTAACAGTGAATTCAATTGTTTCAGGTTTACTGAATATGTGAATATTCTCTCCTGCGAGGAGCAATCCTCCAGGGATATGTTCCCTCTCATGATTACCCGGAACAATGAAAACAGGTATCTTCTTTATAGCGATCTTTCTTAAAGGAACCATCGCTCTACCAATAATATCCATGTTAATATGGTGTTTATCAAAGAGATCCCCTGCGTGAAGTACAAAGTCTACATCACCTCGAAGGGCAGGCTTAAGAGCATTGTAATAGTTCTTGATAAACCCTTCACCCCGCCAGTTACTTGGCGGGGTGCGGTAAAGGGGCATTGATTCACCAAGATGTGAATCTGATAGATGAATAAATTTCATCATAGTTACCCAATCAAGACATAAAATTGAAGGACAGAAATTGAGAAAATAAGAAGAATGATAAGGGGTGATATTTCCACATTTTTCGCAATTTACAATTTCTGGTGTACCAATTTCCTAATTTCGTAATTTCTGGTTTGTATGGTCTCCAGATTTAGCCTGAATAGTTACTTAAAGAGTTCTTTCAAATCATCCTTATATTTCTCTAAAATTTCAGCATTCTTTTTGTAAGCTTCTGCCTCCTCGGATTCCATCTGCTCTTCCATCTCCTTTATACTTTCTCTTATTTCTTCTTTCACTTCATCAGGCATATTAGGATCCTTAAGAGTCTCTTTCATTCTTTTAATATTTTCTTCCATGAGTTTGTCCATACCACCCATCATCATATAGGCATGTGATGCCTGGACCTTTATGAATGTCTTCATAAAACTTTCCATATCAAATCCGTAAGGTTTGAGCACCTTATTTATCCTTTTAACGTACTTGACAGCTTGCCTGCCACTCCTCATTGCTCTCAGTATATTTTTATCCGCGCCCTTAAATTTTTCTCCCTCTTTTTCCATTGTTGCCTTGAAGACGGGATAAGCCTTTATAAAGGCTTTCACTTCTTTCTCTGTCAGTAAAAGGTCTTCGGTTTCCGAAACCTTTAGCTTCTCCTCTATCCTTTCACCTGCTTCCTCAACGGGTGATTTCTCGCCTCTTCTGCAACCTACAAAAAGAAGGGAAATGAGAAAAAGAAGAACGATAAGTAATGCAAACTTCTTCATACAACACCTCCTCTGTTTTAATGTTAATTTATCTTATCATATTTTCTTTCCAATTTCAAGAAAAAAAGATGTCATTACGAATACACTTTCATAATCTCAAATGAAGCAATCTCATACTATCGTGGCATTATGCATTTTTAAGCCTCCCCTGCCACTCCTTATATATCTCCTCTATTCTCTTTAAGACCGGGATGTAATCGATTACAGGAGAAAGTTCGAAACAGAGAGCTCCTTTGAAATGAATACCTGTTAGTCCACGAAGGAAATCCTCCCAGTCAATTTTACCCTCGTAAGGAAGGATATGGTCATCCCTTTTCCCGTGGTTGTCGCCTATATGGATCTCTTCAATGTATTCACTCAACAGTTCTATCCCATCGCTCATCTTTGAACCAAGAAGATTAAGATGGCTCGTATCCAAACAGCATCCAACACTTGATTTTTCAAACATATTCAGGATACTTTTGACTTCTTTAGGTTTATCACCAATCTTCCCAGGTAATGTGTTTTCGATAAGAAGAAATATCCCCCAATCCTCAGAAAAATCAACTATTTCATCTAAACTCCTTTTTAGCATCCTCAACTGTAAATCGACATCTGACTTTTTTTCTCCAGGATGAACGATAACATAGCCTGCACCAAGCCTGTTTGCAACGACAATAGCCTTTTCAACCTCTCTAACAGACCGCACCCTTTCCCACTCGTCCACGGATGCAATATCAATTCCAGATGGAGCATGGAGAGAAAAGATCGCTATTTTCTCTTTTCTTGCTCTTTTTTTCAATTCTTCTATTTCTCTGTTTTCATCGTAATCAAAATGACCTTCCTTCAATCTCAGTTCGAGACCATCAAAGAAAAAATCTCTCAGGTTATTTAACTCAGTAATAATATGTTTTTCTTTAAAAAGTGTTGTTGATATAATGAGTTTCATAGTTTAGTCATGGATAATAATTTTACACCGCAAAGTGCGCAAAGATCGCAAAGATTTTCATTATATTTCTTTCTTTTTACTGTTTTCTGATTACTTTATACTGATTGCTGCAATTTTGTCATTGCTCGCCCCGTTAAATAGCATAAACTACTTCATTAATTACTATTTAACAGGGCGAGTATTCTTCCATCCCGTTTATCCAGCAACTAATCAAATTTACCCCGCTTGCCCCGTAGAATTACAGTTATTCAACGGGGTGATGTTTGAAGAACATTTTATCGGGACTAATTAAACAATTTGTTACACTACATCTCACATCCTATATCTTACATCCCTTGCTTGCTCCTTGCTTCCTGGTATATCTCCTTCGCCTTATATGAGCTTCTTACAAATGGACCTGATGCCACTCCTGTAAACCCTTTCTCAAGTCCAACCTCTCTATATCTGTCAAACTCTTCCGGTGTTACAAACCTTTTTATTTCATGGTGTTTATTAGTTGGCCTCAGGTACTGTCCTATTGTTAGAATTTGCACACCCGCATTGAGAAGATCATCCATCGTCTTATAGACCTGTTCTTCATTCTCACCCAACCCTACCATCATTCCTGATTTTGCAATAATCCTGTCCGATTGTTGATTAACTCTTAAAAGTAATTCAAGGGACCGACTATAGTCAGCCTTCGGTCTTACCTCATTATAAAGTTCTTTTACTGTTTCAATATTGTGGTTTATCACCTCGGGCTTCTCCTTTATTATCTCATCAACCGAAGAGATATTCCCATCGAAATCGGGTATAAGCATTTCAACAGTAACGCCTCTGTTTACAGCTCTCACTGCTCTTATTGTCTTAACAAAATGATTTGCTCCACCATCCTCAAGGTCATCCCGTGTAACCGAGGTAATTACAGTATGTCTTATACCGAGGGTTTTTACAGTTTCAGCAACTTTCGTCGGTTCATCTTCAGATAGGGGGTGTGGTATTCCACTTGTAACTGCGCAGAAATTACAATTTCTGGTACAGATGGAACCCATAATAAGAAAGGTTGCTGTCTTTTTACTAAAGCAGGTTCCTATATTAGGGCATTTCGCCTCTTCGCATATTGTTACAATGCCATTATCTTTCAGAAAAACTAATAAATCCTTGCTTCTTTCCCTTTCCTTTAATCCATCTATTATCCAATCAGGAATCCTCATCAGGAAGTAGATTACCCTCTTTAAGTCTAATTACTACCATTTTGTGTTTATCGATTTTATCTTCATCATAAATGCCAAAACAAAGTACAAGGAGTTCGTCGCCAATATCTCCTTTCCGTGCAGCACCACCATTTAATCCAATAATTCCCTTGCCTTTCTCGCCGTAGATAACATAGGTCTCAAACCTGTTGCCATTACTAACATTAACAACGAGTACCTTCTCTGTTGGATATAGATGTGCTTTCCTTGCTATATCTTCACTGATGGTGATACTTCCATCATAATGAAGATTTTTCTCAGTTATAAACGCATTCTTGATTTTTGACTTACATAATTGTACCATCATAATTATTTCCTTCTTACATCTTAATTTTCAAATTATATCAATTTAAACATACAGCAAATATTAAATTTGTCAAGGGAAAAAACAACCACATAGATCACAGAGAGAAATTTGCAATTAGTCAATAGTCATTAGTCATTGGGTCATTTTCGGTGTTTCGGCAAAGAATTTCCCGAAACCTCATCAGATTTTGTTACTGGAATTATATTCCTGAAACACCTCAATTTCTGGTTAATATTTGCTTTTTGCTGCAATTTTGTCATTGC
>SOIS01000004.1 GCA_004375965.1 Candidatus Cloacimonadota bacterium
GTCCCACATATCCTTCAAGTATTTCCTTGCTTGTTAGGTGTTTTATTGATTCGTCTTCAAGTCTTTTGGATGTGCGTTTGAAAGTAGGAATAATTGGATTGTATATTCCTCCCCAAAGAAATGAATTAATCTCAATTGCATTCACAAGAGCTTGTTTGTCGTTTGGATTTACAAGAAACCCCAATTTTATGGGTCTTAGGATTACACGTACAGTACTATATGCCATTTTGAATTTGATTTAAATTTTAATAATCATTTCTATTAATATCTCCATTTTCTTATGATAATCGATTTCTAATATGTTTGACTGACTATACACCGTCCTTTTTTGAAGGTCAAGCAAAAAATCTAAGGAAATCTGTTATAAGAATAATGAGAAGGAAGACAATCCGAATTCCATAATACTTCATTACATGAAAGGAGAAAAAAATGAAAAAAGGAAATTGTACTGTTTGTGGGCAGGATATGTTCGATCCTTTACTAAGTGAGGTAAAGGAAGCGGATAGTAGAATTGAGAAATTGGCAACTAATATATTGAACGATGTCCTGGGTCTAATAATCAAATATATGAATAAAGTATTTCCTAAGGACGAAGTAGAAACATTTGATGAGCTACTCGAAGGAACCGAAGCATATTACAACATAAGAGATATGATTTCTATGGCATTGATGCCAGAGGAAGGATAAAGGAGGAGATAACAATGATAAGTGCTAAGGAACTTGAAAAGGATAAAGATGGAAGATTAATTTGTCCTCAGTAGTAAAGCTGGAGTCATAAAGCTGGGGTCAGATTAAGTCATTAATTCAATTAAAATTGACAGGAAAGAGTTTGATTCCATAGAGAACTTGTTTTCTACGGCACAAGTATTACGACAGAAATTAGAAGATTTAATTTTAAAGCCTTAAATATCAAGGGTTTCAAAAATGGGATGTGTCCCTATTTAATTTAAAAAAACGCTTGACTTTTTCTGGTGTTTTTGATATATTTCAGATGTGAATCTTTGCAATGGTAGTGCAAAGATTCGTAAAATCTTTGCAGTGAGGTTGCCAATGGAAGTTGAACAAATCAAAAGAATTGTTAAAGATCAAGAGGAAGAGATAAAAGACACATTCAAAAAGGAAAGGATTATTGAAAGGGAGATCGGGAAAATAAATTTCCTGAAATCCAATATCCTTGTTATTATTGGTGTAAGGAGATCGGGAAAATCGACATTGGCTCATTTATTGCTAAAGGGCAAAAAATATGCTTATATTAATTTTGATGATGAGAGGCTATTTGGTATAAAGACGGATGAATTAAACAAGGTTTTGGAAGCATTTTATCAACTTTATGGTGAAACTAAATATATTATTTTAGATGAACCTCAGAATGTCGAGGGCTGGGAATTATTTGTCAATAGGGTACAGCGAAGAAAAAGGCTTATTGTAACTGGCAGCAATGCGAAGTTACTCAGCAAGGAATTGGCAACACATTTAACTGGAAGATATATTGATCTTCCTTTGTATCCTTTTTCTTTCAGGGAATTCTTGAATTATAAGAAGTTTATACCCGATATTTATCTAACTGAATCAATTGCCAAGACAAGAAACTATTTGAAGAGGTATATTGATAATGGCGGCTTGCCTGAATCATTTAAGATTGGTAAACGATATATCTTGAGACTTTATGAAGATATTATTAGCAAGGATATTATTTCCAGATACAAAATAAAGTATATAAAAGACATGAAGGAGCTTTCGAAATTCCTTGTTTCAAATATTGCATCAGAGATGACATATAATAAACTTAAGAATATGTTGAATATAAAAAGCGTTCACACAATAAAAAATTATGTTGATTATCTGGAAGCATCATACCTGATATTTAAGCTTGAACGCTTTTCTTTTAAGTTAAAAAAACAAATACTCGCACCAAAGAAGGTTTATACGATCGATACAGGCATAGCTAATATAGGTTTTAAATTCTCAAAAGAGTATGGAAAATTGATGGAAAATACCGTAGCCATTGAACTAATGAGAGAAAAATCACTGGATCCTCTGATAGAAATATACTATTGGAAAGATCACCGACAACGAGAGGTTGATTTCATTGTTAAAAAAGGCACAAGAATTAAAAAGCTCATTCAGGTTTGCTATGATATACAAAAATATGGTACAAAGAAAAGAGAAGTCGATGCCCTTACTATAGCTAGTCAAGAATTAAGGTGTAATAATCTGCTGGTTATTACACATGAGTTTGAAGGTGAAGACACCAAAAACGGGAAGAAGATTAAGTTTATACCATTGTGGAAGTGGCTTTTGGTACCTCATTATTAATTCCGATACGGAACCAACGCTGACAAAGTAATGCATAAAGTTTCTTTTTTACTTGAATTTGTCACTACTTTTATGTATAATGTGTTGAATAAAATATTGAGTTGCCGGAGTGGCGGAATAGGTAGACGCGACGGACTCAAAATCCGTTGGGTGTTTCACCTGTGGGGGTTCGATTCCCTTCTCCGGCACATCTTTCGCAAGAAAGTATTAAGTTTGAGAAACGGAGAGTGGGAGAGAGAGAAACGGGGCTAGGTATAAGTTAAAAGGGAAAAGGAAAAAGTTAGAAATAGAAAGACCGCAGACATAAGACAAAAGACCTAAACTGAAAGAGGAATCTGGGCTGTAAACGAATGCTTCGCAGGAATATAGCAAAAAAATGAGAGAATGAGATTGCTTCGCAAAAGCCGAGTAAGAAGAAGCGCTCGCAATGACACCATAAAGCAAAATAAAGTAAGAAGTTAAATGTAAACCAAAAATATAGGTAAGGTGATAAAAGATGAATAAAGAGATTGGGGATAAGATTAAGCTGCTCAGAGATAAGGTGGAGAAACTGAGAGGTTATCTTTGACATTGATAAGAGGAGAGAAGAGATTGATAAGCTCACAAAAAAGGTTTCAGACCCTGATTTATGGAAGAATAAGCAAGAAGCACAGACTATCTCAAAAGAACTTAGTAATGAAAAGGATATTGTAAAGAAATGGAATGATGTAGATAGTCAGTTAAAAGACCTCTCAGATTTATCAGAGATAGCTGATGAAAGAGAAGAGGAAGAGATTCTAAAGGAACTTGAGAAACTTGAATTAAGTGTAAAAGGATTTGAGTTACAATTCTTTCTTAACGAGCCGGAGGATAGGGGAAATGCTATTCTAACAATACATCCTGGAGCAGGTGGGACTGAATCCTGCGACTGGGCATCAATGCTCCAGAGGATGTACACGCGATGGATTGAAAGTAAAGGATTTTCTTATAAGATTATTGACATTCAGCAGAATGAAGAGGCTGGAATAAAAGATGTTACAATTGAGGCTCATGGCGAGTATGCTTATGGCTACTTGAAAGCAGAAAAGGGTGTTCACAGGCTTGTAAGGCTTTCTCCTTTTGATGCAAACCACAAAAGGCATACGTCATTTGCAGCCGTGTTTGTTTATCCGCTCGTTGATGACACTATTAAAGTTGAGATAAAGGATAAAGATATAAAGCTGGACACATTCAGATCATCTGGACCAGGTGGACAGAATGTAAATAAGTTGAGTACTGCAGTAAGACTTACCCATCTTCCGACGGGGATAGTTGCTCAATCACAGAGCGAACGATCACAGTTCCAGAACAGAAAGAATGCATTGAAGATATTGCGATCGAAATTGTATCAGTTTTACAAAGAGAAAGAGGATAAGAAGAAAAATAAGATTGAATCACAGAAAACAGGAATTGCATGGGGAAATCAGATACGTTCATATGTATTCCATCCTTATACGATGGTAAAAGACCACAGGACAAATGTTGAAACGGGTAATATTCAGTCCGTAATGGATGGAGCCCTTGATAAGTTTATAAATGAATATATTCTGTCAGGTAAAACGGATGCATCTAAGAAGGGATAATGGAGGAAGTAGTAAACGCCGCGCTGTGAAGTAAACACTTCGTTGTAAACAAACGCCTTCGGCTGTAAACTAATGTATTGCTGTGAAACGAACGCTTCGCTGTAATTACGCAGGCTAAAGCCTGCGGCTACCAAAATAAGTCAATGTTAAAAGTGAAAAAATTGCTTCGCTGTAATTAACCGCTGTGCTGACATAAAACATTGGAAAGAAAGGATGGGATTGCTTCGCGAGAAATTATGGAAGAATACTCGCAATGACGCCTTTCGGTGTTTTATGAATAAATTTCCCAAAATCTCGTCAAAAATTTCCCTTGACATTCAAAATATTTGTTCGTATAGTTTATCACTTTTTTCTTACAAAGAAGTATTATGAAAGATTATGAGATTGTAATTATTGGAAGCGGACCAGGAGGATATGTTGCAGCAATCAGGGCTGCTCAGTTAAAAAAGAAGGTTTGTCTTATAGAAAAAGAATGGGTGGGGGGGACCTGCCTTAACATAGGGTGTATTCCTACAAAAGCTCTTATTGCCTCGGCTGAAATCTATTCCCTTACAAAAAGGTCAAAGGAATTTGGTGTTGAGATAATGGGCGAAATTAATTATTCCCTTGACAAGATGATGCAGAGGAAGAAAGCGATTGTCTCAAGATCTGTAAGGGGCGTTGAATTCCTCCTTAAGTCTTACAATATTGATTTAAAGAGGGAAAGAGGTGAACTTATTTCACCGGGTGAAGTTAAGGTTGGAGATGAAACTATCACTACAGAGAATATAATAATTGCAACAGGTTCTGAACCCAAAATCATAAAAGGGCTGGAACCAGATGAAGAACTGCTTCTTACAAGTAAGGATGCACTTGAGACAAAAGAGATTCCAGAAAATTTTCTTGTTGTTGGGGCGGGTGTTATCGGAATAGAAATGGCGACATTTTTCAATTCCTTAGGGACAAAGGTAACAATAGTGGAGATGCTCGATTCTATACTTCCAACGCTGGAGTCAGAAAAGTTATCCAGAACTCTTGAATCTCAATTGAAGAAGAGGGGAATTACGATTCTGACATCCACCACGGTTGATAACGTAAAGAAAAGAGAAAACTCATGCTCTGTCACATTTTCTAATGGGGAAGAGAAGGAATTCGAAAAGATGCTTGTTGTAGTTGGAAGGTGTGCTTCCCTTGATGGTATTGACATAGAGAAGATTGGCATTGAAATGGATAGTGGATTTATTAGGACAGATAAAAGAATGAAGACAAATCTAAATGGAATCTATGCAATAGGTGATGTACGGGGTGGTATGCTTCTGGCACACAAGGCGTCAAAGGAAGGAGTTGTTGCTGTTCTAAATGCATCGGGAATGGATACTGAGATGAAATATCATGCAGTTCCAAGTTGTATCTTTTCTTGTCCACCGGCAGCGCTTGTAGGAATGACGGAAAAAATGGCAAAGGAAAAAGGGGTGAAGATAAGGATCGGTGAATATCAATATATTGGAAATGCAAGGGCTCACACTTTGGGAGAAAAAGAAGGGTATGTCAGGATAATAACGGATGAAAATGGTCAGGTATTAGGTGGTGAAATACTTGGTGCACAGGCAGACACAATGATAAGCGAAATTGCAATGGCTTGCGAACACCGAATGAATATAAAGGATGTTGAGAAGGTCATCCATCCACACCCAACACTATCTGAGATTGTTATGGAGGCATTTGAGGATGCAGGAGGGAAAGCAATACATAAGCCGCCGAGGGGTGGGGAGTAGGGAGTAAGACGAGGAGCGTTGGGTGTAGAGTGTAAGACGAAGATAGAAAACAGTAGGTAGTAAGGAGTAAGGAGCATGGCGAGGAGCGTAGGGCGTAGAGCGTAAGGCGAGGGAAAGGATAGTTCTTGCGAACGGTTTAGTTCTTCGGCAAGCTCAGAACGGAGATTGGTTCCTATGGAACGGTAAAATAGGCGCTTCGTTGTAATTGAGTAATTGGTAATTATGTAATTAAAACATAAAACTAATAATGGGATTGCTTTATAAGAGAATAAGAGAGTGTATTCGCAATGACAAACTAATGGTCTAAACGAAATTAACAAAGTTACTTAATAACTGTAAGTTAAATATGGGGGATTTAGTCGCCTACGATATATTTTCTGACACGAGGGAGGATGTAAAGGTCATCAATAGGAAGTCTTTTCAGGGCTTTGCTGAAAACCTCAACCTGTTCAACATAGGGGAGTCTCTTGTTTATGATTATGCATTCCAAATTCTTTACTATACAGTGACCTCCTATCCCATCAAATCGGTCAAAAATGACCTTACAGGACAATCTTTCAGCAATATCTCTGAAACGGAGAAGTACTTCCTTTTCTTTCATGCGATAAATTCTACAACAAATTATGATAAATGTCAACAAAAAAAAGAGAATAACCTGAGAAAGTTTATGGATTTAAGATGTACAATGACAAACTAACGGACTAAACGATAATGAAGGATTAGAAGGTCGAAAGTGAATATGATAGAGAAGAAATTCATAAACATATCTATGATTTTTTCGATTATTGTCATCTCAGTATCGTTATATCCTGGGGAACTTGTGATTAATGAGGTGATGAGTAATGTAAAAGGTTTAGATTCCGGTCCTGGCTCTCCAGGGGACAGGAATGAATTTATCGAAATCTACAATACATCAGGCGATACAATTGACCTCTCATTATACAGGGTTAGCGATATGGATGCAGTTGATGAGATAATACCATGGACAGATACCCTGCTTCTTGATCTTGATGTAATCTGTGGAACAACCCTTCTCCCTCCGGGAGATTACTCTGTAATATTGGACCCGGAATATACGGAGATAGGTGATGGAAACTATATACAACCTTATGATTTTCCTCCGAAGACACTGGTAGTGACGGTTGGCAATACAACCATTGGTGATGGGCTTTCAACAAAGGACCCTGTAATCCTGCTTAATGCATTAGATGATACTGTTTCCTCTTACGGAACACCGGGAAATCCAATTGATAACATACCTTATGACCCTGGTGATGGAATATCAGTTGAGCGTATCTCTCCTTTCTATCCAGATTATGAACAGTACTGGGCTTCCTCGTTGGATTCAACAGGTTCAACCCCTGGGGCAGCAAACAGTTGTTTGTCTCAGGCTGAACTTATCATTCCTTCCTATGGGTTTATCGTTAAACCCGAAAAAATAGACTTAGGAGAGAGTGTAACAGTTAGTGCACTTATACAGAACCAAACAGATGACACGATAAAAGGTGTACATATCGATTTCTTTGTAGATACGAATTGGGATTCTGTACTCTCAACCACTGAGGAGATAATAAGTCTTTATATAGCAGACCCAATACCTCCATTTGGTTGCACGGTAAGGGTCGAAATTGAATGGAAGCCAGAATCTATTGGAAATAAAAGAGTAACTGCTAAACTTACCGGAGCAGAGAGGGCACAGACCTTCAGGATGTTGAAAGTCGGAGATCCTGTTGGTGAGATAGTCATTAATGAGATAATGTATAATCCAGTAAAAGGAGAGGAATGGATAGAACTTTATAATCGTTCACCGTTCCCTATAGACATATGCGGATGGAAAATGAGGATTGGAAATAAAGATGCAATAACTATGACCACGATACAAACTATTATCTACCAAGGAGAATACATTGTTATTGTTGAAGATAAGCATTTATTTCAAACCAGGTGGGGTAACATACCGTCCACCATTTTGGAACCAGAAAAGTGGATGACTCTTGTAAATAGTGGTGACACACTATGGATTACGGATAATTCTTTTTTTATTTTTGAAGAGGTTTATTATAGGGATAAATCTGAGCCAGGCGTTTCGATAGAGAGGATAAACACAGAAATTGAGAGCAATTTAGATTGGAACTGGGGAAACTCTTGCGATTATCACGGGGCAACACCGGGCATGAGAAACAGCATATATGCTTCATCTTCCCATTCAAAAATTATCCTTTCAGTGAATCCGAATCCCTTTTCACCTGATGGTGATGGTTATCAGGAGAGAACCCTTATTACCTATGAACTTCCTTATAATAGAGCAAAGGTTAATTTGTCACTCTATACACGAACTGGAATAAGAAAATGTTGTTTTTTAAAACAGAAAGACTCAGGTAAAAGTGGACAGATTATCTGGGATGGAAGGGATGGTGAAGGAAAGAAGATGCCTGTTGGTCTATACATAGTATATTTAGAAGCGGTAGATAAAGAGAACAATAGAAGGGTTATAAAAAAGACTCCCGTGGTAATTGCAGGAAGGAGATAAGGTGAGAGAAAGAATAAAAAGAATGGTTTCAAAGGAAAAGGTTCCCTTTATTGAAGTCCATCTTGAAGAGAGGGAAGGAGTAGAAATCTATTATGTTGGAAAGGAACTCGAATCCCTTAATCAGTTTATTGACATAGGTGGTAATGTAAGGGCATTTTCAAACGGAATCTGGTCTTTTGCATCATTTAATAGCTTTGATGAACTTGAATCGCACATACATTTTGTTGCAAGGGAAGCAAGGCTCGGGAGTAAAGGGAGACGGGGAAGGCTTGCGAAGATCAAACCGTACGTTGATGAAGTTACAGTGAAATTGGATGATGATCCGATAAAGGTTCCCATCAATGAGAAGATAAAGATAGCAAAATCCTATAATTCAAGAATACTCAGGTCGAAGAAGATACAAAGTTCAAAGGTAATGTATGAGGACCTTTTCCAGAGAAGGTTCTATATCAATTCAGAGGGTGCAGATATTGTAGAGGAGAAAATCTATTGTGGTATAAGTTTTACAGCACTTGCTAAGGATGGAATGAATGTTCAGATGATACACAAATCAAAAGGTGATACAAGTGGTTTTCATATTGTTAAAGGACTTGAAGGAGAAGTAGAGGAGGTAAAAAAGGATGCCATCGACCTCTTAAAAGCAGAAAAGGTGAAAGCAGGTGTTTACACGGTTGTCGCTGATCCATTACTTGCTGGCGTTTTTGTCCATGAAGCATTTGGACATCTCAGTGAGGCTGATTTTGTCTACATGAATAAGAAGATGCAGAAGATAATGCAGCTCGGGAAAAGATTTGGTGAAAGCAATCTTACTATTGTTGACGACGGTAGTATGCGCGGGGAGAGAGGCTTTTATAAATATGATGATGAGGGTGTGCCATCACAGAAAAACTACCTTATTAAGAAAGGTATTCTTGTAGGAAGATTACATTCAAGGGAGTCTGCTGCTAATATGTCAGAGGAACCATCAGGAAATGCACGATCAATAAATTACCGATTTCCACCCATTGTTAGAATGTCAAATACTTATATAGCAAAAGGCAATATGACGTTTGATGAACTCATAGGTGATATCGATCAAGGTATTTATGCAGTGCGTGCACGTGGTGGACAGACAGAACTCGAAATGTTTACATTCTCGTCAGCTAAAGCATATCTCATCAAGGATGGTAAAATTGGTCCAATGATAAGAGATGTAATTCTCACAGGAAATGTTTTTGAAACCCTCAAAAACATTGATGGAATTGGCAATGATGTACATCTGCACGGTGGTCTTGGAGGTTGTGGAAAGAATAGTCAGTTTCCTCTTCCTGTTTCAGATGGGGGACCACACATAAGGATTAGAAATGTAGTAATCGGTGGGGAATAAGCTCGAGAAAAGTGAGGAAAAATTGGTTGAAATACTTGATAAAGCAAAAAAGATAGTTGATGAAGCAGAAATTCTATGGATAAAAGTTAAAGAGTTTCCTGTAATATTTAAGGCAAACAGGTTTTATACTGCTGAGAAGAAGGATTTTGAAGGATTGGGCATCAGGGTGATCAACAAGGGAAAACTTGGTTTCGCAAACACAACAAAGATCGAGGCTTGTGGTGCTATCCTTGATTATGCAAAGAGTGCTACTAAATTCGGTGAGTCTGCGCAATTTGTTTTTCCTATAAAAACAACATTAAGACCCGTTAAAACATTCTTTAATAGTGTGAAAAAAATCACAACTGACGAGATAAAGGAACATTGCACATATGTTATTAAGGAAATCCTAAAGAAGGAGCCAGATGCAAAGGTTGATGTGAAATACAAAATGTCTGAAAGAACTATAAGGATAACGAACACAAAGGGTTTAGATATAAACTATAAAAAAACGCTTGTATCCATATATGTTGTTATTCTTCTTATTATTGATGATTCAATTATATGGATTTCAAAGGTTAAAGCTTCTCCAAAAAAGACAATTATAAATAAGGAGGACTTAAGACAATTGCTGGAGAAGGCAGAACTTGCGAAGAAGGTTGTCCCTATAGATAGTGGAGAGATGAGCGTTATCTTTATGCCCTCTGTCATGCCGATTCCCCTGAGTAGTTTTACAACGGGTGTCAACGGAAAGCTGGTTCAGAAAGGTGCTTCCCCACTAAAAGATAAGAAGAATAGGAAACTTATTGATAGAAGCGTAACCATTCACGACGACGCTCTCTTAAAAGAGGGAGTTGCAACTCGTCCTTTCGACAGAGAAGGGATTGCATCCAGAAGGATTCCAATATTCAAAAACGGAATCCTGAAGAACTTCTTATTTGATCTGCAGACAGCAGGTCTTTTACGACAGAAAAGCACAGGGAGTGCTGTTAGAGATTACGACGAAATGCCATGTCCTGGCATATCAAATATAGTCGTTTCACCTGGGGAGTGGTCTGTTGCTGATATGGTGAAGGATATAAAAAATGGTATCATAGTCCATAATGTTATAGGTGGTGGTCAGTCGAATATCTTAGCAGGTGATTTTTCATGTAATGTCTCACTTGGTTTCAGGATTAAGAATGGGAAAATAATAGGGAGAGTAAAGGATACAATGATTGCAGGTAATGCCTATGATGTAATGAGTAACATTGAAGGTATTGGGAAAAGAATTGAAAGCATCGGTTGTTTTTACACCCCTGCCTTCTATTTCAAATCACTGAACGTTATAGGAAGATGAAAGATAGTAAATGGGAACAGAATAAATTGTTTCATTGGTTTTATTAGTTTAATTGGTTAAACCAATAACAGAGGAACGATATTAACGATATAAACGAATGAAACGATCTAAACGGTAATAACGATCATAACGAATAACTCAATAACTTAATAACTTCTGTTAGATAGGAGGAAAGAATGGAGGATTTTTTGGAAAGAATAAAATCTCTTATGCAGCAGGTCGAGGAAAACACAGACTGGAGACAGAAAAGGTGTTTCAATCTAATTCCATCTGAAACAACACCCAGCCTTTTAGTAAAGATGTGTGAAATATCAGACCCATCGGGAAGATACGCTGAACACAGGACAATGAAAGGCGAAGAGGTCTATTTTTATCAGGGCGTAGATTTTATAGAGGAGATTGAAGAGAAGGTAAAGGAGGAGATGAAGCAATACTTTAACTCTAATCAGGTTGAACCCAGACCAATAAGCGGACAGATGGCAAACGAAGTAGTATTTAAGGCAATGGTGAAATTCCTGAACAGGGAAAGGAAGGGCGAACCGCCAGGAAGGATGAAACTTGTTATGAACAACCTTCTGACACATGGCGGGCATTTGAGTTCACAGCCAATGGGTGCACTTTTTAACTATGTAGAGATAGACCCAGAGACAGGGAAGGATAGGGTTATTAACTTTCCTGTGATGAAGGAAAATCCTTACAAGATAGACAGAGAAGAACTCGGTGAAATTTTGGAAAAGGAGAGACCAGATCTGATAATCTTTGGAAAAAGCATGTTCCTTTACCAGGAACCCGTAGGTTTTCTCTATAATATTGTTAAAGATTGGAACCCAAAACCAGTAATAATGTATGATATGGCGCATGTACTTGGACTTTATGGTTCCTTCCAAAACCCCCTTAGAGAGGGCGCCGATGTTGTCACAGGAAGTACACATAAGACCTTTTTTGGGCCGCAGAGAGGGATTATTGCAAGTAATATAGATAAGGGAACTCCCTTAAGAAAACTCTGGTTAGACATAAGAAGCAGGGCTTTCCCGGGTTCGACAAGTAATCATCATCTTGGAACACTTCTTGGCCTTCTCATGGCAGCATATGAGATGAATAGATTCAAGGATGAATACCAGAGTGTAGTAAGGAATAATGCAAAGGCATTTGCAAGATCATTAAATGAAAGAGATATAGATGTGGAAGGTGATGAGACAGATGGATTTACTGAGACTCATCAAGTAGTGATAAGGGTTAGAAGATACGGAAACGGGCGGGAACTTGCGCGAAGGCTTGAAGAAAATAATATTGTAACAAACTATCAGGCACTCCCGGATGACGAGAGTTTTCTGGATGCAAGTGGCATAAGGATGGGTGTTCAGGAGATGACAAGGTTCGGAATGAAAGAAGAAAACTTTAATATGCTCGCTGATTTCATTGCTGATGTCATAATAAGAAGCAAGGATGTTAAAGAAGAGGTAGCGAAGAAGAAAAAAGATTTTCTCGAGATGAAATATTGCTTACCGAAGGAAGAAGCAGTGCCACTTGCTTTAAGTATCCTTTCCATTTTCGGTGTATGATTTGACTACTTACTGATAAAAGCTTTTATTTTGTCACGGTTCATACATTAAGAAACAGTTTTGCTATTCATCTTCTTGAAACGGGAACAGATTTGAGGTACATACAATCCAAATATTTGATACAGGCATTGAGTGATGATCAATTATTAAGGTGGCCATTTTTCATATTTGTAAATAGTTCCGTCTGAGTTATAGACAATCTGATACCAGGTTTTATCATCATAAATGGTGTAAACTATCCATAGGTATGTTCTATCGTTCTCCATATCCCATGCATATGTTTCAAATTTTGTTCCATCTTTTAATAATGTCATTTTATTCCCTACATTTATGTGATAAAAGCACTCTAAAACACCGCAGCTCCAAATTTCACTAGTAAATACGTCCAAACTGTCAACGTCCTTCTCATAAGTATCCCTGAATAAAAGTCCCCAACCACATTTCGGATTAGGACACCCAACCCAATTAAAGTCTATGTCTGTATAATATTGATAAATGAATCCTTCGCTACTAAAAAAATGCCACTGCAATAACATATCATCAAAATGATTACCGTCTTCATCTTCACCGTTATAGATCACTCTCCACTCTATGCCTTCTGGCCCGCTAATGAACAAACATTCTATTTTAAGTTTTCCATTATTTTCAGTCCATTTATAAGTAATGTGTATAATTTGACCCGCAGGAGTTATCATAATATGTGGGCCATCTATTTCGTCGTAATCTTTTTCACTTAAAGCCTTTTCCTGAATGCCAAGGGGATTTTCTATGACATCATTCATATCGTCTATAAATTTCAATACTCCTTTTATGTTTTCATCGTCTGATCCTTTCATGAATTCAGGAATGGAAATGGAATCCAGATCCAGAAAAGTTGGGAATTCTTTACGGATATCTTCCAGAACGTTATTAAATGTAGCATATGGGGTTCCTTCTCTACCAACTCCATCCTCAGACCAGCATGTTATCAGAACAAAGGATATAATCACCATCAGCCAGAATGAATAATTTATTTTATTCATTTGCGACCTCCTTTCTTGATATATCCTGTAAAATAACTACTCACACATACTTAAGTGTAATAAGCATTCATTTCACGCCCTTAACATATAGTTATAATGCATCATGCTAATATCATTCCTGCGTAAAGTCTTTTTTTCATCCTTTATCTACAGGGATTTTAAGAGATAGGGCAATCCCTGTTATTATGTTTTATTTATTTTGCACCTTTTTCCAGTCAGCTAAGAAACGTTCTATACCTATATCTGTTAATGGGTGCTGAAACATCTTTTCAATAACCTTGAATGGAATTGTTGCAATATCAGCTCCCGTGAGGGCTGCTTCAACGACATGGAGAGGGTGTCTGATGCTTGCAACGATTACCTCAGTAGTAAAATCATAGTTTTCAAAAACGTTTCTTAATTTTTCTTCACTTTCTTTTAA
>SOIS01000122.1 GCA_004375965.1 Candidatus Cloacimonadota bacterium
TTTTGTGGAACCAAAAGGACATCCTCAAATGTTAAGGCCTCCCTTATGCCCTTTCTCATATCTACTCCTTAGTTAAAAACTTTTTTAGGAAAGAAAATTTCTTAGAATTCTTGCTATCCATATTGACTTATAACAAAAAAAAGCTAAAAAGTCAATAGATTTTTAAACTTTTTTATACTATTGTAAACGGATAATTAGGAATTGAGAATTGGGAATTTGCTCATCCGCGTTTTATTATTAGTTATCTGTTTTCTGTTTGCTTCCTTTCTCGTGTTCCCATGGTGGTGGAAACGAGAACCACTGATCAGGGAATTTTTTAACTGCCCTCTCAATCCTATTTGCGATAATCTGTGTTAAATTCCTGATATTCTCTTTTGTATCCTTGCCTCCTTTAAAATCAATTGTTTCCTCCCCATAACAAAAGTAAAATTTCCTTCCTTTTTTCATCCTTCTAACAAAAAACCCTGTAATTATTGGGCTCTTTGTCAAGAGGGAAAGAAAGGCAGGACCCTGAGGAAAAACTGCCTTCTTTCCAAAAAAATTGACTTCAACACCTGTCCCAGCAATATCCTTGTCACCAACAAGTCCTATCATATATCCTCTTCTAAGAAATTGTCTTAATGCAAATCCAATGGATGGATTCTCAAGCGAAATAATAATTGTCCCAAAGCGTTCCCTGTATCTCTTAAATAGTTTGTAAAATGTATCGCCAGGTCCAGCGGATTCAGCAACAACCATCAAAGGAAATCCAAGACATGCTATGAAATTTGAAAAAACCTCCCAGTTTCCAAGGTGTGCAGTTACTAAAATAGTACCTTTTTTTTCTTCAAAAGCCTTTTCTAAATGTCCAAATCCTTTTAATTCTGTAATACTGATAAGTTCTTTTGCATCCATATGGTATATTCTTAGAAAATCAGCAAAATTGTTCGCATAGTTAATGAGTGTTTTACAGGCAAGTTTTGTCAAAGCAGCATTATCCGCTTCCGGTCTCACTACCTTCAGAACTGCAATAATTGCTCTCCTCCTCCTCTTGAGGAGAACAAATGCTAAGAATCCGAGAAGACCTGCAATACATCCACTTACAGCCCGTGGTATATACGGCATAAAGAGGGTAAAAGTATTTATAAAGAATGCCTTCAGAATATCCAGTATGCTCTTATATCCAAACATCATTATCACGAAAATATTATATATCAATTATAGCATGTTTAATAGAATCGAGAATAAAGAAAATTTACCCATTTGTCAAGAGAGATTTTTTGAGAAATTTAAAATCTCTGATTTCACAGATTATTACCCGGATTACAGGGTCGCTGTGTAGTTATCAACGACTTATAAGAAACATCTTGACTTTTTTTATTTATTATAATACTATTCTTCTGATATGATAAAAAATTTATCTCTTTTTGTGATCTGTACTGTTCTTATGTACTTCTCAAACCTATTTTCAGAAAACATTGATGAATATGTATCAAGAAAAATCAAAGAGAATCTCTCCTCCCCCTGTATGGATAAGACAATGAATTGCTTCACAGAAATTGGTTCAAATGAGGTAGCATCTCTCGTTTTATTGGGTATGTACAGTTTAGGAGATGAACGGTTAAAGGAATCGGCAAAACTCTCTACAGTTTCAATTGCAGGTGCAACCCTCACCTGCGCCCTTATCAAATTTACAGTCAACAGAGAACGACCGTGTGGAAGTAGTGGTCGTTTCAATTCATCCTTTCCCTCAGGTCACGCAACCGGAGCATTTGCCTTTACCTATGTAATGGGAAAACGATATCCCAAAATCGCTATACCATTGTATCTAACAGCTTCAACCATTGCATTCTCAAGAGTCTATAACGAGAAGCACTATCTATCTGATGTTGTTGCAGGAAGCATTCTTGGTTTAGTAACAGGGTGGGTTGTAATGAAAAATGAGAAAACCATATTAAAAATAGGGATGAAAAACGGACAAACCATATTAAAAATTGAGTTTTAAAATGAAAAAAGGATACGAGAGATTCTTAAGAAGTATTGAGGATACGAAGTGGGTCATCCAGAATCTCCATATGATAAAAGAAAAATATAAAGGTGAATTCATTGCTGTACTTGACTGCAAGGTCATTGCTCACCACAAAAAAATAGAAAAACTTATGAAGTCTGTTGAGTTAGAATTCCCGGAAGATGTGGAATTCATAACAACGGAGTTCATAGGTTCAAAAGAGATTAAGGTCATCCTGTGATCATTAGAGGCTATTTTCATCAAGACAGGACACCCTTTATCGATGTATTGCTCGAAATACAAGATTACAAAATTAGAAGAAAGGTCTCATTCCTGATAGATACAGGCTCGCCCATAACAATTCTAAGTGAAAGGGATGCACGGAAGTTAAAGCTTAATTTTAGCAAATTAAAACCCGCTAATGATAATATAATGGGTCTCGGTGGTTTTGCAGAAACATATATTCTGAATAGGATCATTCTCCATTTCTTTACAAAAACAAGCATGATCGATGTCCCTCTTAAGGAACTTTTTGTATATAAAAATGTAGCTAAAGATGAGGATATTGTCAACCAGATTCCAAGCCTGCTTGGAAGGGATGTCCTGAAAGAATTTTCTTTAACGTATGATGAAAGAGACGATAACATTTCACTAAAAAGATGAAGTCACAAGAAATTTTACAATCTCAGAAATGTAGTGTCTGGATTTATCCCCGACAAAAAAACAAAGCAAACAATGTTGGGGACAAACCCCAACGCTACTATGACAGTTACCGGAGGGAAGATGGATATAGAAAGGATTAGAAAAGATTTTACAATATTAAAGAAGGGTGTAATATATCTTGATAGTGCTGCGACATCTTTAACACCAGATAGCGTCGTTGAGGCAGCGAAGAGTTATTACTATGATTATAATGCAAATATAGAAAGAGGTGTACACTCATTTTCTCAGAAAGCTTCAAGGGAATACGAGATAGCACACAGTAAGGTTGCAGACTTTTTTGGTGTTGACGAAAAAGAGATAGTATTCACAACAAACTGCACATACGGTATCAATCTTGTAGCAAATTCCCTCAGATGGGAGAAAGGAGACAACGTAGTTACAACCCTTCTTGAACATCATTCAAACTATCTTCCATGGCTAAGGTTGAGAGATAGATATGGGGTAGAAGTTAAAAGGATTAAACCAACAAAAGAAGGGTTTTTCGAACTGAAAGACTTTGAAGATGCTATAGATTCAAATACAAAATTGGTAGCAATAACACACGTTTCAAACTGTCTTGGCGTAATTGTTCCTGTCAGGGAAATAGGTGAAATTGCTTATAGGAAAAATGCGCTATTTCTTGTTGATGGTGCGCAATCTGCCCCACATTTTTCAATAAATTTGAGGAAACTTGGCTGTGACTTCTTTGCCTGTTCAGGGCACAAGATGCTTGGACCGACAGGGACGGGAATTCTGTACATAAAGGATGATTTAAGGGATAGGATAGAGCCTTTTGAAGTTGGTGGTGGAATGATTAACAGTGTTGATATAGATAACTATTCTCTTGCAGATGGATGGGAGAAATTTGAGGCAGGGACTCCCAACATTGCAGGTGGTATAGGGTTAGGAGCTGCGGTCGAATATCTCAAAAATATAGGAATGAAGAACATAGAAAAGTACGAAAGAAAACTTACAAGAAAAATGTTAGAAGGGTTACGGTCTCTCGAAAAACTAACCTTATTCGGTCCCAGCGACCCGGAAAAGCGAACTGGTGTCATACCTTTTAAGGTGCCAAATATGAGTCCGCATGAGATTGCATTTGCTCTTGATGAGGTTTCAAATATAGCAATCCGTTCCGGTCTCCACTGCTGTCATCCATTTCTCAAATCTGTCCTTCATGAACCTGAGGGAACGGCACGGGCTTCTCTCTATTTCTATAACACAGAAGAAGAAATAGATACCTTCATAGAAGCACTAAAAGAGGTTATGTAAACCTCCATACCAACTTCCACACAGAGATATGGGAGTACAAAAATTAATGTAGACTGTTATAATTTAGTATACCAGGAGGTAATGTAACCAAGATGATAAAGAAGATAAAACTCAACGGAGTAGAGGTTGACCTTTCGATTATAGCCCTATGTCATAAAGGAGATTTTGGCAACTATAAACTGACCATCGAAAAGGAAATAAAGTTTGATCTTGAGTCGATGTCAAAAAAACTTGTTAAGGATTTTCATATAGACAAACTCCATAAACTCTTTATGATTATCAGAAAATCTCCGATCTCTATCTCCATAGCGCGGCATGGAAAGATAATGATAGAAAAGGTTGCTCCAGACACGCCTGAAAAGGCACTTGAGATAGCTGAAAAGGTCCTTAAAGCCATCACTGGCTATGAAGGAATCGTTAAATAAATAAATTTAGAT
>SOIS01000182.1 GCA_004375965.1 Candidatus Cloacimonadota bacterium
AGCGTGAGGAGAAACTTAAGAGAGATAGGGAAAACAAAAGGTTTTTACCTGGATTTCCGTTTCCTGATAATCTTCTAACCACTTCATCGCTTTCGGAAGCTGTGTCAGGAAAAGAGATGATAGTTTTTGTTGTTCCTTCACACACTATCCGCTCGGTTGCACAAAATCTAAAGGGTTGTATTGATGGTGAACCTTTGATCGTTACGGTTGTAAAAGGAATAGAAAAGGATACATTGATGAGGATGTCAGAGGTGATTGAAGAGAATTTGACAGCAATGTTTCAAGGCAGAGTTGTTGCTCTTTCGGGACCAAGTATAGCACATGAGGTTGTGCGAAAGATACCGACAACTGTAGTAGCAGCAAATAAGGATACAGCGCTAAGTGAAAGCGTACAGAGGACTTTCTCAACATCATATTTCCGTGTGTATACAAACAATGATATTATCGGTGTTGAATTGGGGGGTGCGGTTAAGAATGTTATTGTCATTGCAGGAGGGATATGTGATGGAATGGGGTTGGGGGCAAATACAAAAGCAGCACTTCTGACAAGAGGTCTCGCTGAGATAAAAAGACTTGGGTTGAAGATGGGTGCACAGGAAGAAACATTCTCAGGGCTGTCAGGAATCGGAGACCTTATAACAACCGCATTTAGCAAGCATAGTAGAAACAGGCATGTTGGAGAGGAACTCGGTCGGGGGAAGAGTCTTGATAACATACTTAAAGAGATGGTAATGGTGGCGGAAGGAGTAAAGACGACGGATTCTGTTATGCGACTGGCAGAAAAACTGAACGTTGATATGCCAATAACAACTGAGGTTTACAATATTCTATTCAAAGGAAAAAAGCCTGAACAGGGTGTTTATGACCTTATGACAAGGGAATTAAAAAAAGAGAACTGGTAAAAGGGAGGTAGATTTGAAGGATAAATTTTATCACACTCCGCAGGAAGTATCCAAGGCTCTTGGTATTGAGACGTATGTGCTGAGATATTGGGAAACACAATTTCCTTTCTTAAAGCCGGAGCGAACAAATGTCGGTTGGAGAAGATACAGAAAGGAAGACATCTCAAAAATTATTCTTATAAAAAAACTCCTCTATGATGAACACTTTACTATTAAAGGTGCAAAGCAGAGGTTGAAGGAATTGCGAAAGGATGGAACATTGGAACTGAAAACAACCTTTGAAAAGGCACTAAAGGAGAACATTCTTAAGGAAATAAAAGAAGCACTGGAAGAGGTGCTTGCGATGCTGAAAGAGACATAAGGTAGAGATGATGGAACTTAAGGTTCAAGAGTTGAAGAGTTAGGAACGAGTTTCAAGAATATCAGAGCTTGTTTTTTTAGACTAATTATGCATTTTTGTAGTTTTGGAATCAAAATGGATGATATATTTTCACTTGACAACACCCATACTGTATGATAAGAGAAAGAATAATTTTTTGAAAGGAGGTGGTTAAATAATTCTGTTTTTTGGGTCAATAAGTATTTTGTATAATGATAAGGCTACCATTAAATATTTTAGAAAGGAGAAACTATGGGAAGATTTAAATTCTTAATATTTGTTATTATTGCCGCGTTGCTTTCCTGCTATAAGATTCCATCAAAGCCACCTCAGTGGGAACTGAGACTAATAATACCCATTGGTGATTCACTGATAACTGCACAGGAGATGATAAATGACACAGCTATAAATCACAAATTTACCATTGAACAAGACTCTAATTATAATGATACGCTATGGACAGTATTTCAGTACTCCGATACAGCTTCTGTACCGTTTTTTGTGTGGCCTTCTGAATCTGTTATGATTTTCACTATGACACTCACACAGAATGTAGGTGAAAACATTGATACCACCCAAAGCTATTTTCATAGTATATCAGCAATGATGATTACAAAGGTATATCTTCATGGACGATGTGATTATGATTTCTACGGGACAGTAGTTTGCAGTTTAAGTCCAGTTGGACCACTCCAGCATTTTGATCCTTTTAGTGATTCATTCCCAGTCCACATTCCAGAGACTTCTAACCTTGATACAACAATGGCCTTTGTGATTGACAGCTTTCCGCTTGGACCGTACAAAAACATTATTACGCTCTATCCTAATGCAGGATCTCTTTATGTAGATTCTTCAATGGGGTATTCAAAGATACCCATTGATTTTCTGGCTAACGGAGATACTATTGTTACCGTTTTGAAGGGTGTAGCAAACAGCGAAGAACTTAAAGAAACTAAGAATAAAGATATCGTTAAAAGAATCATTCTCCATCTTGTTGTTACAAACAGGACATCAGCCGGTTATACAGCGAGTTTTCAAGTTGGCAAAAAGGATTCAATAGGGGAATTTGATGTCTATCATACTCGACCAGTAACGATTGAACCAGCACCAAGTGATCCGTTCGGTTTTACAACAGGCGAGGCCACGGTGTCAGTACTTGATGATACATTAACAGATGAGTATATTCCAATAACATTTGAGGATTCGCTCTACTGGAAGGCAACACTGACTATTCCGCCTTTAGGAAATGTATTCATGAGACCGGAAGACTGGATACGGTTAAGTGGCTATATTTATGTTGATATCTGGTTTAATTCAGAATCACTTGAGGAGGGAGAATGAAGAAAGAATTTTTCATACTGGTATTATTACTCTTTTGCATAACCTCACAGTTATCAGGACATTTTTTATATCAGAGCGACTGCGAGTGGCTGACCACACCTTCAACATATGGTCCACAAGCTGTATTCTATAATCCAGCACTGCTCTCATACTCTGAGAACCCGGGGTTCAGCCTCGAATTTTTACGGCTTGGTATTGATATAACCAATAATACATTCTCTGTTACGAACTGGAACAAATACGCAACAAAGGAAACCCTCGAAGTGGAGGACAAGGATTTCGTTATGGATCTCATTCCTGATGACGGATTTTCTGTATCAATTGGAGCAAATGCAGGAATTCTCGGCGTAAAGATAGGAAACTTTGCCTTCTGTCCAAGGGTTATTGCAGGTTCTAATCAGTTTGTTACTAAAGACATGATCGACCTTGGTTTCTATGGTAACGAACTGGGAAGAACGTATACTCTGACAGGAACGAGAGCTGAAGCAATAGCATACAATGAATATGGGATTGGTTATTCCCATCCATTTAAGATCGGTGAGAAGAAAACCCTACATGCTGGCATATCTCTCTCTTATGTGAGGGGTATATTTTATGGGGAGGTAGAGAAGCTAAAAGGAGATTTTAGATCAGACAGCACTGAACTTGAAGCACATGTTGATACCTTCCATTATAAATTCTCATACTCCCCGTCGGGCAATAACCATGGGATCTCTACAAATATAGGATTTGCAATGGATCTGAATAAAAACGTACTTATTGATGTCTCGTTCAGGAATCTCCTTTCGTCCGTTGGATGGGGTAACGGCTTACAAACAGGTTATGTTGCAGGACATCTTGACCCTTTAAATGTTTTGAGATTTATGTTCGCTTATGCTCATGTTCCAGATTCCATAGAGGATAAGTGGGAGCAGGTTTTTGAGGATTATTATGAATTAGATACTTCAAGTGTAGAAGAGCAGTTCAGCACTCGTTTACCCATTCTCATGAATGTAGGTCTATCATATCACAAATCGGAGACATGGAAACTTTTCCTGCTGTATGAGCAGGGATTCAAACAGGGTGCACTAACGACTACAACACCTAAGGTAACGCTTTCTGGTGAATACAGCCCCTGGCAAGTTTTACCATTGAGAGGTGGATTTTCAATCGGTGGTCCGGAATCCTTTGCGACAATGGTGGGTTTTGGACTTTCATTCGATAAGTTCTATATGGATTTTGGTTACGGTGAACACAGGGGTGTACTTACGGGTTCAAAAGGACAATCCCTGGCATTTGACATTGGTATACGGTCTTCTCTGAAAGCGAAGATACACGGTACCATAAGAGATTCTGTGACACTGAAACCACTTATTGCAAATGTTGGATATAGGTACGGTGATGAGAGGGGTGAGCTTAAGTCGAAAAAGGATGGAATATACGGTTTCAGCGTGCCTACTGGGAAGGTATACATGATAGCTCAAAAGGTAGACTATTATCAAAAGAAGATAATGAGGATTGTAGAGGCAGGGGAGGATGTGAGACAGGATATTCTCCTTGTTCCTAAGTTTGGATATGTTGTCTGCTCAGTGATGGATAACGTTACAAGTGAGCCATTACCTGCAAAGATTATCGTAACTCGCGAAGAAAAAAGAATAGAGGTAACTGCAGATAAAAATGGAATGGCAAAGATAAAACTCCTTGCAGGTGACCACAAGTTTGATGTCTCATATCCTGAATATGCACCATTTGTGAAGAAAGTGACTGTTCCGAGAGGGCTTGAGGTTCAAAAGGTTTTTAGACTTGTGAAGGCTGGTGGAATCATAAAGGGCTTAGTTTACGATGCAAAGACAAAGGAACCTGTTCCTGCAGCCATCTCAGTTGTTGATGCTGAATCGAACAAGGAGGTATCAGTTCTCAAAACAACTGATACAGGCGCTTACAATGTAGCACTCAAAAAAGGTACATACATATTTAAGGTTACACCTGACCCCAAAGAGTACATCTACCAGGAATCAACCATTCCTCTTGCTTCTGGTGAAACAGTAAACAAGGATTTTGCACTTCTGAAGAAAGAAATGAAATTTGTCTTTCACAATATTCTCTTTGATTTTGACAAGGCAACATTACGACCCGAATCCTACCCTGTACTTGATAGTATCGGAAAGATTATGATTGAGAATCCTACAATAATTACAGAATTGAGTGGTCATACAGACTCAAGGGGTTCCAGAAGCTATAACAGACGCTTGAGTCAGAGAAGGGCAAATTCTGCAAGGAATTACATCATACATCAATGGCGCATATCTCCGACAAGGATGGTAGCAAAGGGATATGGTGAAGATAGACTTATTATTCTTAAAGCACGGACAGAAGCGGAACATCAGCAGAATAGAAGAGTTGAATTTACCGTGATAAGGGAAATTAAGTAGAACTATAGTTTCACCTCAGGATAACTTAAAGACAGCCGGCGCTTTTTGCATCGGCTGTCTTTTTAAATCATGGCTCCCATAAATATGTCTTGCAAATTTCATTCTAAATTCTTCCTTGACATTTTCAGTTTTTTTCTTTATTATAGTACTAATGTAGAAGAGAAAATAAAACAAGTAACTATTCAACGGACAGTCAAGTTCAATTTTTTCAGTTAAGAAGAACACAAAATGAAAGACAAAGATAAAAAACAAGACCAACATACAGATGAGTTGGCAAGATTGCGCCGACGAATTGCTGAATTGGAAGCATTAGAAGCTGCCCATAAGAAGGCAGAGGAGACGCTGCGAAAGAGTAAGGAACACTACCGTTTTGTAACGGAAACAGCCCTCTCCGGGATTATGACTGAACGTGAGCGTGGGGAGGAAAAATTCAGAAGAGTATTTGAAAATGCTCCCATTGGAATATATAGAACTACTCCTGATGGGAGGATCATCATGGCTAACCCTGCAATTGTGCATATGCTTGGATATTCATCCTCTGAAGCACTTGTTCAACTAAACCTGGAAGGAGAGGAATATCCTCCTGAATACCCGCGTTCAGAATTCAAGCAGCGTATAAACCGTAAAGGAAAAATACTTGGTTTGGAGTCAACCTGGACAAGAAAAGATGGTAAACAAATATTCGTCCGTGAAAGTGCAAGGGCATTTTTTGACGACAATGGAAAGCCATTATATTATGAAGGTATGGTAGAAGACATTACTGAGCGTAAGCTGGTAGAGGAAGAATTGCGTAAGGCGAGGGACGAGCTCGAAATACGGGTTAAGGAACGAACCGCAGAATTAGTTTATATCAATAAACAAATGGAGCGGGAAATCACCGACCGGAAGCATGTAGAGGATGAACTTAAACAGAGTTTGGAAACGGAACAGAACATATTAGAAGGAATTGTCAAGGCAATGGCAATTGTAGTTGAAGCGAGGGATCCTTATACAGCTGGTCATCAGCAGCGAGTAGCTGAATTAGCCTGTGCCTTAGCCAAAGAGATGAACCTTTCAGAGAAACAGATTGAGGGAATTCGGATAGCCGGGTTACTTCATGATATTGGCAAGATAAACATACCTTCTGAGATACTTAGTAAACCAGGTCGTCTAACAGAAATCGAGTTCAGTCTTATTAAAAATCATCCGCAGGTTAGTTACGATATATTGAAGGGGATAGAATTTCCATGGTATGTTGACAAAATTGTACTTCAACATCACGAGCGGTTGGATGGTTCGGGTTATCCGGCAGGTTTGGGAAAGGAAGATATTCTTATAGAAGCGAAAATCTTAGGTGTAGCTGATGTTGTCGAGGCAATGTCTTCTCACCGACCTTACCGAGCAGCTCTTGGTATTGATAAAGCTTTAGGAGAAATCTTAGAGCACAGGGGTGTCCTGTATGAACCTGAGGTGGTAAATACATGCATAAATCTTTTTGCCGAAAAAAAGTTTGAGCTCAATCAAAAGAATAGAAAAAAAGGATAAATCCCGTTAGAAAATGAATTTTCTAACGGGCTAAAGGAAAAAGAAAAATCCTCAGGGAATATTATACTATTCAATGGAATTGCAATGCTCAATGTAAGATCATTAAACTGTGCTCAGTGGAAGCCTGTCATTTGAAATGATGGGTTTTTTATTCTGATGCTTCAATTATGAGTTGAATCAACTTCCTGTCTGATTTATATGTTAAAAGCTCTTTAGCTTCATCATATTTAATCCACGTAATTTCAGATACTTCCCAATCGGGTTCTTCCATCCTTTTAATCGGTTCCATCAAAAACCACTTTACACTTTTTTTTATGAGTTCTCCTTCTCTTCTAAAGAAGTATTCTACCACATCAAACAATCTCACAATTTTAACATCGTAACCTGTTTCTTCTCTTACCTCCCGTAAGGCGGCATCTTTTGCCTTTTCACCTTTCTCTATTATTCCCTTTGGAAAAGTCCAGACAGGATTTCCTTTAAGGTCTTCTGTTTTTATGAGAAGTACCTTTTCTCCTTTACAGACTATTCCACCTGCAGAAAATTCAAATTTCATCTTTTTCCTAAATCTCAGTGATCACAGAGCCATCAGAAAGTACACCAAGTATTAAATTTTTTATCAACAGGGATTTTAAGAGATAGGCTAATTGATAAACAAGAAATTTCCATTTTCGCATTTTCATCTGCTAACAGCATTTTTCTATTTTTCTAATTTCGTTTTTTAGTTTTTAATTTATTATCTCTTAAATTCTCTTCCAATCCCTGTCAATGTTATTTTTTATTATTCTCCTTAATCTCTATGTTTCCTGTGTCTCTGTGGTTTGAATCTTCCCTTGACTGCCTGAATTACAGATTTTCTTTCATCTCATCAAGTATTCTCTGTTTCTCTCCATATTTGAAGTATAAATCATCAAGTTCTATTTTTAATACATCAATTTGCTTAATTAGATTTTTTACGACTTCCCCATTCTTATAAGTCTCTGGTAAAAGCAGTAAATTTTCTTTTTCTTCTATATGCTTCTCTTTTTCAATAATAGTATTTTCAAGTTTGTCCATCTCCTTTTTCTTTTTGTATATTTGCTGTCGTTTTTCTGCCTCAATTCTTTTACGTTCTTTTGTCTTTTTCTTCCCTGATACCACCTTTTTTTCTTCCTGTTCCTCCATACCCTCCTCTTTTCTCTTATCAAGGTAGTATGAATAGTTACCCCAGTAAAGCTTTAATTGTTTATCAATGATTGTTGCTGTTTTATTGCAGACCCTGTCAAGCATGAATCGATCGTGAGAGACTAATATAATTGTTCCTGTGAATTGAACAAGTGCCTCCTCTAAAACCTCTTTCCCTTGTAAATCGAGATGGTTAGATGGCTCATCAAGGATAAGGAAGTTTGATGGTTTTAGTAACATCCGTGCAAGTTTCAATCTGCTTCTTTCACCACCTGATAGAACCTCAATTCTTTTTTCTACTTCAACTCCTGTGAAGAGGAACGCACCAAGATAGCTTCTCAATCTTGAGATTACAAGTTCAGGTGCGATTATTTGTGCCTCTTCAAGTACTGTTTTACCCATTGCTTCAAGACTTAAATCTTCCTGAGAGAAGGACTTTATGGAGACGTTGTGGCCAACTTTTCTTTCTCCAGCTTCAACCCCTTCGGTTCCAGCCAGAATACGAAGGAGTGTCGATTTTCCAATTCCATTTGGACCAACAAGTCCAATCTTATCACCTCTATCAATTGTGAAATCAATTCCATTTAGAACAAGATTGTTTTCATAAGATTTTCTGACATTGGAGAGGGTCATTACTACAAGTCCACTTCTTGATGGTTGTGGAAAACTGAAATAGATTCCCTTTGTTTCTTTTGGCAGTTCAATTTTCTCCATCCGTTCAAGCATTTTTATTCTGCTTCTTACCCGTCCTCTCATATCTTTTTTCGCCTTGAACCTGTTTATAAATGTCTGTATCTGTGTCATTCTTTTTTTCTGTTCCTGATATTTTCTTCTGATTGCTTCTTTTACCTGTGCTTTTTCAAAGAGAAATTCTTCATAACTTCCATAATAATTTTCTATGTTTCCATTGCGCAGTTCGCAAATCCTCGTTGTGAATCTGTCAAGAAAGTATCTGTCATGGGTAACAGCAATAATAATGCCTTTAAAACTCTTAAGATAATCCTCAAGCCAGTTTAGAGCTTCTGTATCAAGATGATTGGTTGGTTCATCAAGAAGAAGTATGTCGGGTTTCATAAGAAGAATGCGTGAAAGAAGAATGCGCATCTGCCACCCACCACTGAATTCACTTGCTTCCTTTTCAACGTCTCTGTCACTGAAGCCCATACCTCTCAGTATCTCCTTTGACTCCTGTTCTATGGAAAAACCATTTAGTTCATCATATCTATTACTTAATTCTGCATATCTTTTTGCTTCTTCTTCGGTTTCTATACCAAGTGATTCACTCTCTCGTAATTTTTTCCATATTACGTTTATTTCACTGAAACCGTCAAGCACTTCCTCCATCAAAGTAAAATCTCTTAACTCAACAGGATTCTGTGGTAGATAACCTATTGATGAATTTTTGGGATAAATAACCGTACCCTTATCTGGTGAGAGTTCACCTAAGATAATTCTAAGTATTGTTGTCTTTCCAGAACCGTTTGGTCCTATAAGACCTATCCTTTCGCTATCATTGATATGAAGGTTGAGATCAGAAAAAAGTAATCTCTCTCCAAAACTTTTACTTACTGATAATAGACTAAGCATTTTCTAAATTTTAGACCTAAGACAACAAACCACTTCTACCTTCTGCTTACTACTTTCTATTGTAACCTCGTTTCAATCGTTAATTCGTTAATAACGTTTAACCCGTTAGTTTGTCATTGCGAGGAGCCCTTCGACAGGCTCAGGATAAACTCAGCGACGTGGCAATCTCATACTTTCTTTTTAATGTTTAATTACAGTGATAATGTTTTTTCTCAGCGGAGCGTTCTATTACTTTTTACTTTTAGCTTGAAGTTTCCCCGTTTCACATTCTTTTTGTCCTCTAACTTCTATCTTCTGTCGTCTGCATTCTGTCTTAAGTCTGAATAAAGGATGGATTATTCTATAATAATGATTGCGGTGGCTATGTTATCTGTATGTGAAATGGAAATATCTAACTTTCTTTTTCCCAGTATTTTTTTTGATTTTCCTCTTATTATGAGATAGGGTTTTCCCATCTCATTACGCATGACTTCAATATCCTTCCAACTGAGTTTTCTTATACCAGTTCCAAGAGCCTTTGAAAAAGCCTCTTTTGCAGCAAACCTTGCAGAATAACAGACAGAGGGATTTCTTTTTGCATTACAGTATGCTTCTTCACCGGGTAGAAAGATCCTCTTGATGAACCGCTCACCCCATTTTTTTATTGCTTTTTCAATTCTCTTAACCTCGACAATATCTATTCCAACAGTCATAGTAACTTTATATACTATTTTTTTCCTTTTGTCTAATGAAAAATTCCTTTCTGGAGTGCAACAACTCCTGTTGTTGCAGTTTATGTCAGTATGAAGGAGGTTGTCATTGCGAGTAAACACTCATATTCACAATTGAAGCAATCTCATAGGATAATTATCCATTCTCTTAATTTCCCTGTTAATGTTATTTTTTCATTGTCTCTGTGGTTCACCTGTAAGATAATAGTATCTGAATGGCGTAGAGGTTTTTTTCTTGACAAATGTAATTTTTTTGATAATATTGTGTAATGAGTTACTACACAATATTAGGAGTAGATAAGAATGCAACCATGGACGAAATTAGAAAGGCATATTTATCATTAGCAAAAAAGTACCATCCAGACAAATTTACAGATAAAGAAGAAGCAGAAAAAATGAACGAGAAGTTCTCAATGATTGTAAAGGCATACAGGACCCTTTTGGATGATACTAAAAGAGCAGAATACGATAAGACTTTGACCAGTGTCTCTTTTAAAGAGAAATTAGAACAGAGTACAAAAAGGCTTCAGGCAAAGATGGCATTTAAGAATGGTTTAGAGTATTACAAAAAGGGCGACTTCTGGCGGTCGGAGAAGTATTTCAGGTCTGCTGTAACATTCTTCCCTGATAGAGCGCTCTATAAGAGTTACTTAGGGCTTTCTCTGGTTCATCAGAAAGGTATGGGAGATGAAGCATTGAAATATTGTCAGGAAGCAGTTGAGAAGGAGTTATACAATTCTCATTTTCATGTTAATCTTGGTATTGTTTATAGAATACTTGGGGATACTAAAAATGCGATTAAATGTTTTGAAGAGGCTCTTTCATGGAATAAAAATGATTCGAGAGCACTGAAAGAGCTTCAAAAAATGAAAGTCAAAGAGAGGATGAAAAGAGGTTTGTTCTCTCGATTTTTTAACAAAGGAGGATAGATGGGGGAAGGTTTTGTTGATTATAAGGGAATTCTTGAAAAAACAGTTGGGAGCATACTTGGCGCTTTTGCTGCAAGTATTGTTGGAATGGATGGGATCCCTCTTGCTGATTTTAGTAAGGAGGAAACGTTTGATCAAAATGTTTTTGATGCCGAGATAGCCACAATTTTATCAACGGGAGAAAAGGCAATAAAAGATACACAGGCAGGAGAACTAAAGGAAATTATCCTTACGACAGATAATACAACAATCATTGCCCACACCATAGGGAGAAATTATTTTGTTATGATTGTGTTAAGTGGTGAATCACAGAATATTGGAATAGCAAGGTTATCTGCCCGAAAACTTGCTCAAGAATTTGAAAAAACCCTTCTATGATGTAAATAATTCCTATCTGGTTAGCCCAGAATAGACTTTGCTGAATAATCTATTTCTTAAATGTAAGACATCTATAAGAAGAGTTCCCGCTCTTTCTTACTTATTTTGTATCTCCATTGGTATCATTTCTGCTAAATTTATTTCTATAAGAGAGTTTTTCCTCGTCTACATCCTTTTATTCCTATTAATTACATTGTTTCTACTTTATATTGTTTGGAGAAGAATACGCCCTGTAGTTATCGACCTTCTTCTACTTTTTTCACTATTTGTAGCCAGCATGTTTACGTTTGCCATAAGGGATCATTTCCCTTTCAGGGAAGAAATAAAATGTAACGCGAATGAACATTTTGGAATGTTACTACAAAATCCTATTAGGGAAGGGAAGAAAATAGTATTCAATGTCCGCTTGATAAACAATGAGATTGGGAGTTTTCTTCCTTTCGGTGTAAAGGTTTATGTAGAAGAATTAGAGAACGATATTGGATATGGAGATGTGGTTAGATTTGAGGGATGGGTGAAGGAACCGCCCTCGGTGCGTAATCCTGGAGGGTTCAATTATCGTGATTTTTTGAAAAGAAAAGGTATCTATTATATTACATATATAAAAGAGGGAGATATAAACTGTATCGGACATATAAGAGTAAATCCCTTTCTTAGAAAGATAATTTTTCCTATAAAAGAATATTGCGAAATAGCCATATCGAAGAACCTTGATAATATTCATGGTTCACTCCTGCAAGGGTTAACATTGGGACAACGGGGGGATATTCCCAAAGAGATAAAGAATATTTTTTCAGATGCAGGTGTTATCCATATTCTTGCTGTCAGCGGACTCCATGTGGGCATAATCTCTTTCTTTCTTTTTATCCTTTTCAGGAGTTTACATATCCCCTTTAATCTATCAATTATTCTCACCTGTTTCCTCCTTATTATATATGCGTTCTTAACAGACCTTAGACCCTCTGTTGTGAGGGCAACTATTATGTTTATGTTTATTATGCTCGGGTTGCTCAGTCAGAAAAGAATAGTTCTTCTTAATGTAATTGCTGCTTCTGCAATTCTTATTCTTATCTTAAAGCCGCTGGATCTTTTTGATACAGGGTTTCAATTATCCTATGCTGCGACATTCTCTATTGTTATATTACATCAAAAAATATATGATTGTTTCCCTAAGAGATTGAAAAAGATAAAGATGTTGAGAAATTTTGTTATCTTACCCTTTTCTGTCTCTCTATCAGCACAGTTGGGAACTGCCCCGATAGTTGCCTTCTATTTCTTTAAAATTCCCATTATCGCTGTAATTACAAATATCATAATTGTTCCCCTTGTCTCTTTAGTTATACCGACCGGTTTTCTCACAGTGGCAGGAAATATTCTACATCCAGTGATTTCAAGAATACTTGCAGGAGCAAACTGGTTTTTACTCCATCTTATAATAAAATCCTCTATGTTTTTTTCAAATCTTCCTCATCTACTATTATGGGTAAGGAGACCCACGGTACTCTTCTTTGTTCTTTACTACCCAGCCCTCTTTACCTTTTTTGTATTAAAACCGTGGAAAAGAGTTAAATTTCTTATCTTCGCTTCACTTGTAATACTGAATATTATCGTTTTTACAAAAGTCTGGAGAATCTACCATCCAGTATTGACTGTTGATTTTCTTGATGTTTCGCAGGGTGATGCATCGGTAATAGAGTTTCCAAACAATGAAGTCTGCATCGTTGATGGTGGGAGACGTAGCGACTATGTTGATTATGGAGAGAGGGTAATAACGCCTTTTCTTCGTTCAAAAGGGATAAAAAATGTGAGTGCTGTTATTGTTACACATCCTGATGTAGACCATTATGGTGGATTGATAACTGTTGTTGAGAATTTCAATGTGAAAAAACTTTTGTTAAACGGCTCTCCTAAGGTAACATTTCTCTACAGGAAACTTCTTGATACAGCTAAAAATAGTGGGGTTCCAGTTTATAACATACATAGAGGTGAGGTGATCTGGATAGGGGATTATCCGCTGTATGTGCTTAATCCTCCGATTCTGAAAGGGATGGAGTTTCTCCCATCGAATGAGGGTTCAATCGTATTTAAGTTCGGATATGGGGATATAACATTTTTATTCACAGGCGACTTCTCAAATAGGATAGTAAAACTTCCTTCACTTTTTATGCATTCAACGATTCTCAAATTTCCACATCATGGTGCACGATTTTCAGATGAAAGGGGATTCCTGAGTGTGGTTAATCCAGAAATAACAACAATATCTGTTGGCAAGGATAATAGATATGGTCATCCTTCGAAAGAGGGGATTGCAATTTTAGACTCCTTGAAAAGTCAGATTTACAGAACCGAT
>SOIS01000014.1 GCA_004375965.1 Candidatus Cloacimonadota bacterium
GAAATTCCTTGTCGGGTAAGTTCCGACCTGCACGAATGGTGTAACGACTTGGGCACTGTCTCAACGAGGGAATCGGTGAAATTGAAGTGGCGGTGAAGATGCCGTCTACCTGCGACTGGACAAAAAGACCCCGTGAACCTTTACTGCAGCTTGACACTGGATTTTGGCACTGCATGTGTAGTATAGGTGGGAGGCTATGAAGTCTCGACGTCAGTCGGGATGGAGCCATCAGTGAAATACCACCCTTGCTTTGTTGGAATTCTAACTTTACGAAAGTAAAGGACAATGTCTGGCGGGCAGTTTGACTGGGGCGGTCGCCTCCTAAAATGTAACGGAGGCGCCCAAAGGTTCCCTCAGCACGGACGGTAACCGTGTGTTGAGTGTAAAGGCATAAGGGAGCCTGACTGTGAGGCCGACGGGCCGAGCAGGGCGGAACCGCGGGCTTAATGACCTGGCGGTTCCGAGTGGAAGGGCCGTCAATTAACGGACAAAAGGTACTCCGGGGATAACAGGCTAATAGGTTCCGAGAGTTCATATCGACGAACCTGTTTGGCACCTCGATGTCGGCTCATCGCATCCTGGGGCTGGAAGTGGTCCCAAGGGTTGGTCTGTTCGCCCATTAAAGCGATACGTGAGCTGGGTTCAGAACGTCGTGAGACAGTTCGGTCTCTATCCATCGCAGGCGTAGGAGACTTGAGGAGAGCTGTCCTTAGTACGAGAGGACCAGGATGGACAAACCTCTGGTGAACCAGTTGTTCTGCCAAGGGCATAGCTGGGTAGCTACGTTTGGACGGGATAACCGCTGAAAGCATCTAAGTGGGAAGCCCACTCCAAGACAAGGTCTCCCTCCCTGTATGGTAACATACAGGGACTAAAGGTCACTTCGAGATTAGGAGTTTGATAGGCTGCAGGTGTAAGTTCCGTAAGGAATTCAGCCGAGCAGTACTAATCGACCGTGAGATTTGGATTCTAAGAATACCTGATAGGCTCCATATTCACAAATATAAATTTAGACCTAAGACCACAGACCTAAGACAACAGACCAAAAACCAAGAATGAAAGAAATCTAAAAAGTCTTACGTCTTAGGTCTTATGTCTAATGTCTTAATTAAGAATTCCGGTGGTCATAACGGAGGTGTAACACCTGTCCCCATTCCGAACACAGAAGTTAAGCCCTCCAGTGCCGATGATACTTCTTGTTTATCTTGCGGGAAAGTAGGTCACTGCCGGATTTTTTATTTTTAAAGGGAGAAGTTCGTAGGAATTGATTACACAGATTTCATGCGATTACACAGATTAAAATCAAACCCAAACAAGAATTGCATTAGTCATTAGGATTTGGGAATTCGGATTTTCTTACTCTCTTTTGTAAAGTATTTTGAGGTTATTCGAGGATAATTAGTTTCTGTTCGAGACTAACCTTGGTTCCTTCTTCTATGAGAATCTCTTTTATTCTTCCATCCTTCGGACTGTTTATTTCATTCTGCATCTTCATTGCTTCAAGTATCAAAATTGGGTCGCCTTTAGAAACCTTATCATTCTCTTTAACCTTTAGTTTTGCAACTAAACCTGGCATTGGTGCATATATTACAGATAGAGCTTCTTCAGTTTCTTCACTACCAAATGTTTCACCATATTTGATATCATAACAGTTGTGTCCTATCCATAGAAGAAAATGGGCTTCCCCTTTTTGTTCACAAAATACTTCAAATGATTCTCCATCTACTAAGAGTGACCTGAAACCATAAAGAGTCTTTTTAGAGAGGTCTATTCTATGATTATTGTCATTTACTAATACGTTAATCCCATTCTTCCCATCCGTTACTTCCACCTCAAAAACTTTATTATTAACATGTAGTTTTTTCTTCATCTTAGTGCGTTTTCCCTTCCGATAATTTTCCAGAGATTTTCTTTCTTCGATGGTTCTTGACTGATAAGGGATTTTTTTGATACAATTTTTTCACATAATGCGGCAATTGCAGCAATCTTTTCCTCGTCTAACTCTGTCTCTTTTATTTCAAAACTATCAAGGAAGTGAGTACTAAAGTCACCTTTAATAAACCTCTTGTCCTCCATGATACTTGAAAGTAATCGTAAAATTGTTTTTATACCCACGATCTTGTATTCATCAAGTGCCCTTTTCATCCTTGAGATTGCAACATTTCTATCTGTTCCCCAGACAACAAGCTTTGAAATAAGTGGGTCATAGAAAACGGGTATTTCAAAACCCTCGTAAATTCCACTGTCAAGGCGGATACCAGGCCCGGATGGCTCGATAAGATATTTAATCTTTCCAGGGGATGGAATAAAATTGTTATCAGGGTCCTCTGCATATATCCTTGCTTCGATTGCGTGTCCATTTTGATGCATTTCTTCCTGTTTATATGAAAGTTTATTTCCAGACGCAATCATTATCTGTTCTTTAACAAGGTCAACATTAGTAACAAGTTCTGTCACAGGATGTTCAACCTGTATCCGTGCATTAACCTCAAGAAAATAGAAATCCTTGTTTTTATCAAGTAAAAATTCAACAGTGCCGGCATTTGTGTATGCACAGACTTTGATTATCTTAATGGCTATTTCTCCCATTCTTCTCCTTAATCCTTCGTCAAGGGCACAGGAAGGGGATTCTTCAATAATCTTTTGATACCTTCTCTGAATTGAACATTCCCTTTCAAAAAGGTGAATGGCGTTTCCATAATTATCAGCAAGTACCTGAAACTCTACATGCCTTGGTTCTTCAATATATTTCTCAATATAGACTGTATCATCACCGAATGCAGACAGGGCTTCTCTTCTTCCGAGCTCAATTGCCTGTGCAAGCCCCTTTTTATTTCTTACAATTCTCATTCCCTTACCACCTCCACCCATTGATGCTTTAACTATTACAGGAAAACCAATATTCTCCGTTGCTTTATCGAAATCTTGTGGTTTATTTGCTTTAGCTGTCATTCCTGGAATAATGGGGGCACCTGCATCTCTAACAGTATTTCGCGCTGCGATCTTATCACCAACAAGTTTTAGTTCGTCAGGATTTGGGCCGATAAAAATGAAATTTTCAACCTGGCACTTTTCAGCAAAAAGGTGATTCTCAGCAAGAAAACCGTATCCGGGATGTATAGCCTGGCATTTTGCTTCTTTTGCAACAGAGATTAGTTTATCCATATTGAGGTAACTCTTTTGTGGATTGGACTCGCCGATATGGTATGCCTCATCAGCACTTCTTGTGTGAAGCGCATCCCTGTCTACATCGGAGTATACAGCAACTGATCGTATACCCATTTCCCTGCATGTTCGTATAATCCTTAGCGCAATCTCTCCACGATTTGCAATCAGAATCTTCTCAATCATTTTTTTTATTTGTAATTAGTCAATGATCATTAATCATTCAATAACTTCGTTTAGAACGTTAGTATCGTTAATTTCGTTAACAGTGAGCGTCTTCTGCGTTCATGCGATTACTGCGTTTTCCCTGTGGTTTCTTTGCTCCATTTCGGTTTTCTCTTCTCAAGAAAGGCTTTCATCCCTTCCTGTGCTTCCTCGCTTTTTCTCAAGTTTGCCAGGGTATCAGCGGTATATTCCCTTACAGTATCAAAAGACTGAAGCGGCACTTTTTCAAGAAGCTCCTTACAGACACGGAGTGCATTTGGGCTTCCTTTGATTAATTCATCCACAATTTCCTGAACTGCACCATCAAGTTTGCCCTCCTCAACAACCCTGTTTACAAGTCCTATCCTGAGCGCATCATCTGCATTCAATCTTCTCCCTGTAAGAAAATATTCCCGTATTCTCCCCTCGCTACATTTTCGAATCATAAATGGTGATATGTCTGAAGGAACAAGGCCTATTCTAACCTCACTGAAACTGAAGATTGCTTTGTTAGAAGCTACAACGATATCACATACTGATACAAATCCTGTGCCACCACCAATAGCAGGTCCGTTCACCCTCCCAACTGTAGGTTTGGGAATTGAATATATCAGATAGAAAAGCTCAGCCAATCTCAAGGATTCCCGATAATTCTCTTCAAAGCTTCCTGTCATCACATCTCTCATCCAGTTAAGATCTGCTCCTGCGCAGAAACACGTCCCTTCACCTGTAAGAACCACAACACGTACATTCCTATCAGATTTTATCAGCTCAAATACAGAGAAGAGTTCCTCAACCATCTTCCAGTTGAATGCATTCCGGACATCAGGTCTGTTAAATGTTACCGTTGCAACCTTATCTTTTATCTCTAATTTAATAGTCTCAAACATTTTTACTCCTTATTTTATTCATAAAACAAGAAATTAGGAAATTAGGAAATTCATACTGACAGACTCCTTTTTGATTTTTC
>SOIS01000260.1 GCA_004375965.1 Candidatus Cloacimonadota bacterium
AGTTCCACCTATTTCGGTAACATCTACGGAATGAACAGCAGAATTGGCTATTCTATTAATCCATCTACGGATATCATAAGCGAGTTAAAGTTCAAGAAGGCTTTCATAAATGTAATCGGTGATTACAAGCCAGCTAAAAATATTGTTACAAATTCCATCCTTTTTGCTTTTTCAAGGGACACAAGGGATAATATCTTTAATCCCGCAAAAGGACTGCTTACATTAACATCAGTAGAGTTTGCCGGTGCCGCACTAAAGGGAGACAACCACTTTGTAAGGTATATTCAGGATATTAGTCTGTATAGAAGAATTACAAGACGCTCAGTAATAGCAACAAAATTAAAGATTGGATATACTGTGCCGTTAAAAGGCTACACTGGTGATTCGATTTCGGTGGATGAAAGGTTTGAACTCGGTGGACCGAGTTCACTAAGGGGTTATACTGAGAGCTCAATCGGTTCTATTGATATAAGGGGGAAACGTAGTGGCGTATACCTTATAAATGGTGGAGAGGAAATCAGATTCCCATTATATAAGCAGTTTGGAGGGTCAGTATTCTTTGATTGGGGTGGATTGTGGCTGAATAAAGATGATATTAAAATAAAAGGCATAAAGGTTGGGATAGGTTTTGGGATTCGGTATAACACAGTCATTGGCCCTCTAAGGTTTGATTATGGCTACAGGCTAACTGATAGAACAAAAAAATATAAAGGTAATGTATATTTTGCTATAGGTAACGCATTCTAAAATGAGAAAAAGAAAGATTCTCTGGCCAATTTTTTCCTTTATCATCTTTTTATCAATAATACTTACCATAGTCTCTTTTCTCGCTACAAAAAGCACTTTTGTTAAGCAACAGGTTGAGCAGATCTTCAAGAATGTTTTTGAATCAAATTTCAATGTGAAGGTAGAGATTGGTGCAACTGAGGGCAATATTCTTACTGGATATACATTTAATGATATAACCCTTTATACTGAGGATTCTCTTAAGATTGGCACTTCTCAATTCATCTCTATTGAATTTAACTTTTTTGCCCTGCTTAAAAGACAGAAAGTAATAGAGAGAATTTTAATTAAAGACCCATCGTTCGATTTTACAAAAATAAGTCCCCAAATGCTAATAAAAAAAGGGGAAGAGACGGTGGAGGAGGAGAAGAAAAATGAGGAGGAGAAGCCACAAGGAATAGCATTTAAGAATGTATCTATTATTAGGGCCGAACTTGCTCTACAACATAATAACAGAATCTACACTGTGAAAGATCTCAATATGGATGGGAATATATATCTTTCATCATCCAAAAACAGAATAATCCTTGAGAAATGTAATGCAAGATTTCCTCCCATTACAGATATAAAATCTATCTCAGGAATCATAATCTTCAAAAATGACTTTATTTCTCTTCTAAACTGCTCCTTGAAAACCAGTAATTCTTTGCTCTTCGTCAACGGTAATCTCTTTGATGAAAGCGAAGGATTATCAATAGATATTAAGACACTATCCCTTGAAGAGATATCAAAACTTTTTGTAAGAGATGGAGAGAGTATTAGAGGCACACTAAAAGGCAAATTAGACCTCAAGGGAAAAAGGAAAAATATTGAAGCAGATGGTTCGTTCTCAGTTTCAAATATTACCTATAAAGAGGACTCCCTTGGAGGGATTTTTTGCAACCTTACTTTAATGAAAGAACACTTAGACATTAAAAAAATCCTTTGGAAACCTCCTCATGGTGAGGTATTTATAAATGGACATTACAATCTGATAGATAAAAATTTCGATTTTGAAACAAAGGTACATGAACTTGTTCTTGATAATATCATCAAAAAATTTACCGGGAAAAACTGGAATGGAAAACTCACAGGAGAAATTATTGCAGAAGGGAGTAATATAGGTAATCCCGTTAAAAGAGAGATAGAGATCAAAGCACACCTTGCAAAAAGTTTTATAAAAAACTTCGATATAGATTCACTCGATGCAGATGTATCGTATAATAATAAAATAATCAATCTTAGGAAGATGAGCCTCTATTTGCAAGGGACATCAATAAATGTTGAAGGTTTATGGGGTAAAGAAAAGAAATTCTATGTGAAATCGAACAATTTCTACCTTTCACCTCTTCTTGAACTCTTCGGAATAAACGATGTAGGGGGTTATCTCAGCATGAAAGGCACTTATGAAGAACGAGAAGGTAAAAGGATAGTCCAGGCAAAGATAGACTATGACGAACCTTGCTTTAAGAATATGAAAGGTAAAAACCTAAGAGCTATAGTTAACTTTAATATCCAAGGTGAGAATTCCCACCTCGTGATAAAAGATATCGATTTTCTCAATACCCATCTGGATAGTTTAAGAATTTCAATAATCTCTGATACAACTATCAAAAGTTTCTCCTTCTTATCACAGGGAAAAGAAATATATCTTTATTCTAAGGTCAATATAACAAAGGAAAATGGGAATCTCTTTTTTATGGTAGATACATTAAACCTGAAGTTCAATAATGCAGAGATAAAAAATAAAGAGAGATTGGAAATCGAAATAGTAAAGGATGGGATGAGGCTGAAAGATGGCATCCTGTTTCTAACGAATAATCCGATAGTAATCGATCTTGCGATGAATAAGGGATTAGATTACAAGATCAAAATGAAAGGTGATAGTCTCGATCTCAGAGCAATCTCAGGTCTTCTAAAATTTGATAAAGATTTAGGTGGTACATTTGGTTTTGAAATCACAGGTCAGGGTTCACTTCGAAATCCAAGATTAAGACTGAATATTAACTCACGAAACTTCTTTCTCGAAGAAATGCGTGCAGATGAAATATCTGGTACCTTTGAGTATTTTAACGATGAGATTCAAATTGCATCATTAAAGATTTTGAAAGGTGATGAAATATCAGAAGCAAAAGGCATTATCCCCTTAACCATATTCAGAAAGAAAAAAGATAGGACTCGAAGAATTGAATTTACTATTACAGCAAACGATCTCGGCGATTGGATCTTTTATCCTTTTAACAGATACTGTCATTACGAAGGCGGAAAAGTTTACGGGACAATAAGAGGAAAGGGAACAGTCGGTAAGATCGATATGAAAGGAGATCTGAGGATTTATTCAACAAACGTCTATATTCCTTTCCTCGGAATAAGGATGAAAAACACTGATGGGTATCTTCAACTCACAAAGGAAGCGATCGAGATAAAGAACATACGAGGTACTGTTGAAGATGGATATCTGGATCTAAAGGGAAGATTTAACCTGCATGGCATTAAACCGGAATCTATTGACTTACTAATATCTGGTGAACATATACCGATTACAGGTTTCAAGGATTTCTACCTCACAGTAAACCCTCAGATAGAACTGAAAGGACCCTTCTCCAAACTCCTCCTTTTAGGATCATTAGATATTGAACAAGGTGACATAACAATTCCATTCAGAAGGAAACGGGAAGAAGGTATCAGAAGTGGTGACTTTTCTTACGACTTGAAAATATCAGCAGATGAAGGAAATATCTGGTTAAAGAATGAAGATGTGGATGTTGAACTCAAAGGTAAGATATTTGCAAAAGGAACTGGAAATGTACCTCAACTTTCTGGTTCCTTCGAAACAAAAAGGGGATTCATATACTACCTTGACCATACATTTACCATTGAAAAGGGAGTTTTTAGGTTTACAAATTCTCCTGAATTTAATCCAGAGATTGAGCTTTGTGCAGAAACAAAGGTGCATTACAAATATTCTCTTAATAGGGGTTCAAGAGCACGGGATACAACAGCAATTGTTTATCTGAATGTTGGTGGAACAATGCAGCGACCGGAATTCAGCCTAACTTCCTCTAACCCTTCATTTACAGAAGAGAATATCATTCTTCTCTTAAGCCTGAATATCACATCACTGGAGGACATAACATCCCTTGCAAATGTTAGCAGCCTTTCAGATAAAGCAGCGTGTTACTGGATAAGACAGACACTGCTCCGTGAATTTCAAACCACACTTGGTATTGATGCTATCGACTTAGAAACCAAGCTCTTCGGAACCCAAAAAACTGCAAAACTAACTGTCGGGAAATATATTTCAAAGGATCTCTATTTGGGAGTTACTCATGACATATTTGCAACTTCAAAGGATGAGTTCGAAATTGAATACAGGGTATGGAAAGGAAGTTATATCATTGGGGAAAGAAAAGAGGATGGAAGATATAATCTCGGTGTAAAATTCAAATTTAAATATTAGTAACACAACCAAGAAAGAAGTATGTTTGATTAATAAGATTAAAAAGGAAGGTACCATGTCAATACTGCCAGATGAAGTAAAGGAAGATGTGAGAAAGAAACTTGAGAAAAGCCTTAAAAATCCAGTTAAGCTCACCTATTTTACAATGGAATTAGAATGTCAATTCTGTCAGCAAACACATCAACTTCTCGAGGAGATCGCATCTCTCTCAGATAAGATTTCGCTTAAGATTTTCAAATTTGATATTGATAAGAAAGAGAAAGATGCATATAAGATAGATAAAATACCTGCAATTATCGTCATGAATGAAAAGGATTACGGCATTCGTTTTTATGGGTTACCAGCTGGATATGAATTTGCTTCTTTCATTCAGGACATTATTATGGTCTCAACGGGAGAAACAGGGTTAACTGAAAAAAGCATAGAGAGAATTAAAATACTTTCTAAACCTGTACATATTCAGGTCTTTGTTACAAATACATGACCCTACTGTCCTGCTGCTGTGCAGTTTGCACACAAACTTGCATTCATCAGTGATAAAATAAGTGCTGATGCTATAGATGCAACCGAATTTATCCCGCTCTCACAAAAATACAATGTATCTGGTGTACCAAAGGTTGTTATCAATGAAAAGATTACATTTGAAGGTGCATTGCCTGAAGAGTCTTTTATAGAAGAGGTGATGGCTGCTGATAAATTGTGAAGATTATTTTTATGTCAAATGTTTACCCCGTGAAATACGGAACTATTTCACTCGGGTGCTAACATAATCCTGACTCAGTTACGGGCTAAATTCTCTGGAAATAATCGGTGAGGATTTTTCTATGGTCAAATGCAATATCATCGGGTAGTGTATCCTCTGTGAACAAACCTATCTCTTTAGCATCATCCTGCGCTTTTGGCTCACCAACACCAACTGCTGTAAAAACCACAGATACTGTGTGACCACGAGGATCTCTTGCGGGGTCTGAATAGACATGAAACTGTTTTAGATTTTCAAGACTAAGGTTCGTTTCCTCTTTCATCTCCCTTCTTACAGCATCCTCTACCGTTTCACATTCATCAACAAAACCACCAGGGATTGCCCATCCAAAAGGAGGATTTTCCCTCTTGATGAGCACAACCTTATTGTCTATTCTAATTATGCAATCAACCGTTAAACGGATCATAGGGGTCAGGTCTTCACTTTTGACATAACTTTTCAGTCAACGCTTCTTCTGTTTTCTCTTTCATACCTAAAACCTTTTTATCATACTTAATTCTTTTTTCAAATCTCCTAAACGCTTGTGAAACAGCAGTATAATCAATATCGAACAATCCTCCAATCTCTTTCAATGGTAAACCAGTGAATCTCTTAAGCAAATACAGTGTTAATTGACGGTATACATTCCCTCTTCTTTTTCTAAAGATTTCTTTCTTCTCTACTTTGAATACTTCTACTATTTTGCTAATTATATCTTCTGCTTTATACGACTCTTCAAATTTTGTTTCTTGAATCTCCCTATTTTTGCCAAAAGATTTTATTCTTTTTTCTATACCCTTTATAAAACTATCGCTCCCAAGAGCAATTCCTTTATATGCATTCTCTAAAGGATTTTTCATGTTCATATTTCCAAGAACGTAAACCTTATATTTTCTCTGTGCGCTACTTAAATCACTATCGAATCTATTTAAAATAAATGATTTATCAAGCCTCTCTATAATTGGTTTTCTTTCACCAATGTAGTCTAAGTAACTACTCCATTTATAATCTTCAGGATTCTTAACTATCCCTGCCTTGTGTGGATTTACATGAACATATACTGTTACTACTAAAGCATAATTATCTTCATCAACAAGGATTGACTTGTACCTACCTTGAAATACAACACCTACAATATCATGCTTTGCTTTGAACCAATTGGCATAAGAGGTGTTAAGGTTGTGCATCCCTTCCGAAATATTGGGAAGTGGTGTTTTTATAACAAGGTGATAATGATTATCCATAAGGCAATAGGCATAGCAGACAAATGAGAATTTTATAAATGTCTCATTCATCTTATCTAAAAATACATTTCTGTCTCTGTCAGAGTAAAATATGTTCTCTTTCCTATTACCTCTTGCAGTTATGTGATAAACTGCATTCTCAAATGATAATCTTAATGGTCTTGCCATAATTTTATGTCAAAAGTGAAGACCTGACCCCTTTAAAATCTCAGTTTTAGAGCTGCATAGATTGAGTTTTCGGTTTCCTTGCTATCATCTGGGTTATCTACTGGTTGCGTCTCTTTGTTAACATATGCAACTTCTATCTTGAATGGCTGGAGGGGAAATTGTATCCCTGCACCGAGTGTAATACTTCTACTTTTTGATTCATCATTCTCTCTATTAGTATCAGGGTCTTCTTTAGCGATTACATAACCTGCCCGCAAAGTAATAATTGTAAGAGGTACTTCACCTCCAAACCGCACATCCCACTTGTTTGAATTGGTACTTTCTCCATTATCCAAATTATCAGTGGATGTTTTATTATAAAGGTTATACTGTATCCCCGGTGTAAAAAGAGGCATTGCATAGCTAACACCTAAACCAAAATCTGTAACTGATGAGGAACTATCAAAGTCCGAAATGAATATAGTATTGTAAATAGAATGTATCCTTCTGTAATTGTAATTTACTCCTGCTTTTAAGGGAAAAAGGATAGATGAAAAGAGTAATCGTGAACCAAAATTAAAATCCGTTTCACTCACCTCCCCACTCTCCAAAGATACACCGCCCTCAATTATTTTCTCATCAAGATCAGTTCTAAGGAAATCTATTTTTGTCCCAAATTTAAGCAATCCGGGAACCTTTGCAATAACCTGTACACCTCCTGAGTATGCATTTCCCTGGTATAAATCTTCAAATTCTGAAGCTACAATTTTAAATCCACGCTCTGGGAATGCATATCCTCCACTGAAGCCAATTTCCAGCAGAGGCGAAAGACATACTGCAATACCCCCTTTAATACTTTTTAATGTTTGCCAGGTTTCAAAGTTATCATTATTGTCTCTGAATGTCAGTTTAGTATACCCACCGGATAAACCAACAGAATACATACCGAATTTTTTTGAAATAATAAGACAGCCTATGGGTGAGGATGCATCAATTACAAACGTCTCTAATTTTATTTTTTTTGATGAGTATGCACCCATTCCACAAAACGCAAACCCTCCCTCCGTTCTAAATGTAACGATACCCCCTGTTGGAATTCCCTCAAGAAATGCAAGAGTTTTCATTGTATTCTCAATATCAATCGGCGGTGAGAAATAATCTGGTAGGTTAATTCCCCAGTAGCTAATTTCAGGTCCAGTTGTGCCACTCGTATCAGAGTATTTAATCTTTCCATAAGTAATGTACGATTTTATAGATGATTCCCTTTCGTCATTGTAGAGACCTGCAACATTCCTTCCGTAATCAAATAGATTAATCCTATTCGATTCATCCTCAACGATAAGGTCGAGCGAACCCATTCCAATAATTCTGAGAGGTGTTGCAAACATACCTGAGAAGAGTATGAAAATGAAAAAAAGTGAAAAATATAATTTTTTCATCATTCCCCCTGTTCCACTGATTTTCCTTCATCTATCATTTTTTCTATCTCCTCCTTCTCATGATGTTCAGGATTTAATATCAATGCCTTCTCAAATAGAGGAACTGCTTCTTTTTTCTTCCCACTGTAATAGTAAGTTGAGCCAAGATTTATGTATGCAACCCAGTACATGGTATCGCACTCTAATGCTTTTTTAAAAGCATCGATCTCCTTTTCCCTTAATGAGGGATCTCTCACTGCATTATACTTAAACCTGTAAGCCATTCCAATCAGATTATACCCAACTGCAGAATTTGGTGAAAGTTCAATGCCTTCGGTGAATTTTGCTATTGCCTCGTTATACTTCTGCTGATTAAAAAGCTCTTTCCCTTCCTTAAACAAAACAGTGCTTGTTTTTTTCTCACTGCAGGATAGGAGAAGAAATAGAATAGTTGCTATATAAATGAACCTTTTCATAAAGCCTCCTTTACTTATTGTTAAAACCTCTCTCAAACGATGTCATGTATTTCAAGTTAAAATATGTATAACATTTTTCGCTAATGAATGCAACTATAATATTACACGTTAACAATTAAAAAATGAGATTGCTTCGAGAGTGAAAGTGTTTATGTTGATGGTGGGTTAAATGTTTTCTCTTGACACCAACTTATTTCTTCTCTATACATATATGAAGTCGGTTTCTGTTACGAATGGTCTCTAATATTGGAGAAAAAATGCCATATCTTGGAGCACATATATCAATATCTGGTGGAATTTATCTTGCACCTCAAAGAGCACGTGCACTTGGGTGCACTGCAATGCAGATATTCAGTAAGAACCAAAGAATATGGAAATCCCCTCCCTTAAATGAAAAGGATATTTCACTTTTTCAAAAAAATTGTGAAATAGAAAAAATAAGGATGGTCTGTGTTCACACATCATACCTTATCAATCTCGGAAGTCCGGATAAGGATAAATTAAAGAAATCTAGGGAATCTTTTCTGGTAGAGTTACAAAGAACGAAAGCTCTTCATATCCCCTTTCTTGTCTTCCATCCTGGTTCTCATATGGGGGATGGAGAAGACAGGTGTTTGAAAAAAATAGCTAAAAGCCTTGATTGGGTGATTGAAAACGAACAACCACAGGATGTAAAAATATTGCTCGAGACTACTGCGGGACAGGGAACAAATGTTGGGTACAGGTTTGAACATCTGAGAGATATCATATCATACACAAAATATCCAGGGCACATTGGAGTCTGTTACGACACATGCCATACATTTGCTGCTGGATATGATATCAGAAAGAGAGAAACCTATAGAAATACGTTTAAGTTATTTGATTCAGTGATAGGTTTTGAGAAACTTTTCATTTTTCATCTTAATGATTCAAAGAAGGAACTCGGAACGAGAGTTGACAGGCATGAGCACATAGGAAAAGGTTTTATAGGAGAAGAAGGATTCAGATTGTTATTACATGATAGAAGATTTAATATTTTTCCGATGATACTTGAAACACCTGGAGGTGAAGAAAACTATACCCAAAATTTAAAAACCTTAAAAAAACTACTAAAGTAAGTTCTAACTTAGCTACAGATTCCCACAGTAAATTGACTCATATGTTTAACTTTTTAACTCATTTTTATATTTTTGTACTGGTTATCAAAAAGAGATTTCTGATTTTTTCAGAAATCTTTGCTTAAGGTCTTGACAATAGCCATTTGTTGTGTTATATTTAATCAAATAAATAAGAAGGAGGTGACAAAACTCTGTGGCAGTTAAGATACGGTTGCGAAGAATCGGTAGCAGAAAGAAACCATTCTATAGAATTGTGGTTGCAGACTCAAGAAGCCCGCGTGATGGAAAATTTATAGAGACTATTGGCCACTATAATCCACGAAGTCAAGACGACATTGTCCTCGATCTCGAAAAAGTAGAAGAATGGCAGAAAAAGGGAGCCCAACCTACCAATACGGTTGGATGTCTGATTAAGAGACTAAAAAAACAGCAGGGCAAAGAAAAGAAAGAGATAGAGAAGAAAAAGGTTAAAAAGAAAGAAGCAGAAAAGAAAAAGGTTAAGTCTGAAAGGGAGGAGTAGACGATGAAAGAACTGATAGAGAATATTGCAAAGTCACTGGTCGATTTCCCAGAAATGGTTAAGGTCCAGGAAATCCAGGGAGAAAAAACAACCGTTTTCGAACTTCGAGTAGGTTCTGGAGATCTAGGTAAAATTATTGGTAAAGAAGGAAGGACAGCAAAAGCCATAAGGACTATTATAACAGCAGCATCAATGAAACAAGGGAAGCGGGCTGTCCTTGAAATCCTTGAGTAAATGGATGATGATTTTATTCCCGTAGGAAAAGTTGTTAAAACCCACGGAATAAAGGGAGAGTTGAAAGTTCTCGCTCTTTCTGATATTCCCGACCGACTAAAGAATATCTCATCAATTTACTCTATAAAGAATGGAAAATTAGAAAAGTTAACCATATCTTACTGCCATCTTAACAAGAATCTTGCAATCATAAGGTTCAAGGAAATAAATTCGATCTCCTGTGCTGAAAGACTTGTTGGAAGCTCACTTTGCATAAAAGATGAAACACTTTTTTCTCTCCCTAAAAACAGATACTATATCCACAATCTTGTTGGACTTGAGGTCTATGACGAATCAAAGAACCGGATAGGTAGACTAAAAGAGGTATGGCAACTTCCAGCAAACGATGTATTTGTTGTTGAAGAAGGTGATAAAGAGACTCTTTTTCCTGCAGTAAAAGAAGCAATAAAAGAAATCTCTATAGAGAAGAGAGAAATAATTGTAGACAGGAATTTCGGCGTTACATAATATGATAATTGATATACTGACAATCTTTCCTGATATCTTCACCACCCCCCTTAAATATTCTATTATCAAAAGAGCAATTGATACTGGAGTGCTTGAAATAAATGTACATAATCTCAGGGACTACACAACGGATAAAGCAAAATCAACGGACGATTATCCTTTCGGTGGTGGTCCTGGGATGATCATGAAAGTGGAACCCATCTTTAATGCACTCAAGTCGATGCGAAAATCGGAAAGTGAAGTCATATTGCTTTCTCCCCAGGGTGAGAGATTTGATCAGAGACTCGCTGTAGAGATTTCTCTTAATAAGCATATTATACTCATCTGTGGCAGGTACAAAGGTGTTGATGAAAGGATAAGAGAACATCTTATTGACAGAGAAATCTCCATAGGCGATTATATCACAAGTGGGGGAGAAATTCCTGCACTGGTAATTGTTGATGCTGTTTCTCGATTGTTACCCGCTGTTCTGGGCAATTTTGATTCTGCCGAAAGTGATTCATTTATGTCAGGAAAACTTGATTCACCATACTATACAAGGCCGAGAGAATTCCGCGGTATGACTGTTCCCAGTATTCTTCTATCGGGTAACCATAAAAGCATAGAGGAGTGGAGAGCACATGAGTCGCTGAAGAGAACGATATCCCGTCGTCCTGATCTATTGGACTCAAAGAAGAGATAATGGAGGAAATGTGAACAAGAAAGAAACTGAGAAAAAAGAAATAACTGCATTTAATTCTGGAGATACAGTTCAGGTTTTTGTACAGATTCAGGAGGGTGGTAAAACAAGGATTCAGAGATTTCAGGGGACCGTTATAAAGAAAAGGGGTGAAGGGATAAGTCAGACGTTCACAGTACGAAAGGTAACACAGGGAATTGGAATTGAGAGGATATTCCCCCTCAACTCACCTACACTTGAAAAAATAAAAGTGATAAAAAGAGGAAAAACGAGAAGAGCAAAACTCTATTATCTGAGGGCAAGAAAAGGAAAGAAGGCAAAAGTAAAGGAAGCAAGATAGAATGCTTGGTTTCGAAGCGAAACTGTGGAGAAAGGGGGCAGACTTTATTGCAGGCATAGATGAGGTTGGAAGAGGACCTCTTGCAGGCCCTGTTGTTTCTGCTGCGGTAATTTTGCCAAAAGGTTACTGCAACAAAAAGATTAAAGATTCAAAGAAACTGACACCCCTTCAGAGAGAGATACTTTTTTCAGATATTATAGATAATGCAATAACCTTTGCTATAGGGTGTGTTGATGCTCATATAATAGATAAAATAAATATTCTTAAAGCAACATTTGAATCGATGTATCGTGCCATTGATAAACTAAAGTTTCTTCCTGACCATATCCTTGTTGACGGCTATGAAATACCTGGACTCCCGATACCACAAACAGGTATAAAAAAAGGTGATAATCTTTGTTTCTCAATTGCAGCAGCATCCATAATTGCAAAGGTCTTCAGGGATAGGATAATGGAACTCTATGATTTAGAGTTTCCTGTTTACAAGTTTTCAAAAAATAAGGGATATGGTACAAAATATCATATCGAAACGCTTTCAAAAATTGGTCCTTGCAGGATACATAGAAAGAGCTTCAGCCCCCTCAAATTGATTTCTTCAAAGAAAAAAAGCTTTGACCACAGAATTAACAGGAATTGGAAGAGAACATAAGAGATGAATGAATAATAAAAATAAAAAGCCTTCGTTCTCTTACCAAAATTTCTTTTGCTAACAAATTTAATCCTCCGTGTTCTATCTTTAACCTCTGTTGTTTATACTATCACTATAGTGTTAAATAGAAGAGCTATTGGTATTGATGGAGAAAAAAGAGCCATTCTGTTTCTGAAAAAACAGGGATTCAGGATACTAAAAGCAAATTACAGATCCAGGGTCGGTGAAATAGATATCATTGCTACAAGAAACGACCTCATTGCTTTTATAGAAGTTAAAACAAGGCAATCAAATGATTATGGTTATCCTGAAGAGGCGGTTAACAAAAAGAAGATGAGGAGAATTATAAAAGCTGCAAAATATTATCTTGTAACACATGACCTTTACGATAAAAAGGATGTTAGATTTGATGTGCTATCTTTAATAAGAAAAAAAACTTCGTTTGAGATAGAGTATTTTGAGAATGCTTTTCGAGAGGAGCGATAGAAAAAAATCCCTGTTATTAATAAAATTTAGCTCTGTTTTGTCTGTTATAATTTTTTATCTTTTTTTTTAAAAAAAAACTTGAAAATTTTTAAATTTGTGGTAATCTTCACACTGGATTATTGGAGTAGCAGAGTTTGCTCTGCGACCTTAAATTTAGATTTAAGATTAAACAGAAAGGAGGTGGAAAGTATTTTTAATCATCCTTAATCAACAAGGAGGTATTAAATGAAGGTGAAATTCTTTATAATAATCTCTTTTCTACTTGTATCAACTGCACTATTTGGAACACAGACCTCACTTCTTAACACCAGAGTAGAAGTTCCCTTCCGTGGTTTAGGAGGGCCTGATTCATTTGGATACACCTGGATAGATAGTGATGAACCCGGAGGTCCTACATATAACTGGATTGATATAACAGGTATAGGAACACAGGTTACTGGTCTCAGTGATGACAATAATGCTGGACCGTTTCCGTTGGGTTTTGATTTTCCTTACTATTGGTACAAGGTTAACCAGTTCTGGGTTAATTCAAATGGAGCAATCTCATTCTCGGATGCAGAGGTATATATACCTCAGGGAAGCAGCACATTCCTAATTCCAAATACCGCTGCACCAAATGACATTGTTGTACCCCTCGGAGCAGACTTAACGTTTGAACGCCCAGATTCAGGTGAAGTTTACTACTATTCAAATAATATAGATACATTTATTATTTCATATATTGATGTTCCAGCATGGGTTGGTCCTGGTGCACCTGAAGGTGCACACACATTCCAGTTGATACTCACTAAGCAGGACAGCTGCATCTATTTCATGTATAGTAAACAGGAGGGCGGGTTCTACAATAACC
>SOIS01000204.1 GCA_004375965.1 Candidatus Cloacimonadota bacterium
ATAATTGACATTTTTTCTCCTTTTATTTGTTTTAGTATGTACCTTCATATTTTGCTCCGACGTGATTATTTCCCTTTCGACCATTTTCCTTTCGACGTAATTCATAGTATCACTTTTGCAATTGCAGATAACGGTATCGGTGTAAAAGAAGTTCGGTGAAGACGAATTTGGACGAAGCGAAGTGAAGTCTTTTATACCGTGTTATATGCTGTGCCGTGCCTATTCTCACTACATTAAACCCCGAATATTTTATTAATTCTCGCCTTCCACTCATCTTCAAATATGACCTGAAACTCAATTCTTTTCTCGGCAAATTCTAAATTTAATTCTCTCCAATCTCTCTGTTGCCCCAATCTATTGCAGAAATCAAAAACATTGTTTTTATAATCGGTGTCTTCATTTTTTAGATGTAACCCCTTTGTCTCAACTACATATATCTTGTTGTAATCATCTTGTTTTTTGTCATCGGTATCAGCAAAAATAAAATCGGGATAAATTCTATGTTTTTTCCATCCTTGAATGTAGTAATCTTGCCTTGATAAATTCCTATACCACCAAAGGAGTTTTCCCTGCTCATCAAGGTAAATTGCCACAGATTTTTCCATCTCGTTAAACTCTTCCTCTGGCATGACATCAAATAAACTTCGCTGTATTGGAGTGTTGTCCTGCCTTACTAGTTTCTTAGAAGTATTTTTCACTCTTATACTGTTCGGCAATTTGTAGCCACCTTTATCGGAAAGCAAAAAAAACCACAAAGTTTTTCTCTTAATAAGGTCTCTAAATACTTGTTCTGCTAATCTATCCCTTTCTTTTTCAAGATACTTTCTCAATTCTTCAATAATGAAAACGAGATTATTTGTTACAGTCTTTTTATCATACTTCACTAAAAAAATGTCCATTACTTTCTTGCCAATCTCATAGGCTACCCAAGAATTTGGAATAATATCCAAAATTTGACGTGTGACAAAAACTTTGTTGATTTCCAACCCCCCTTCTTCGGCAGTAAATTCTTTTGTCTCAATTACCTTCTTTTCATCTTTACTAAGACCTACCGTAACTTTTTCCTCCTTTGCTCTCATTTCTCCCAATGGAATATCCGCCAATGCCTCAAGATTAACTTCACTCCAATCAATCCTGCTCAGAATATCCATCTCATAACTAACATCTCGCCAGCTTTCCCTTTCTTGAATAACGAATTTGGGCAGATAAATTCTTCCTTCAAACTTTTTAAACTCTTCTCTATAACCAATAGCCCTTGCTTTTGTTGCCTCTACGCTTTCTGTATCTCCTTCATCCATAGAGACCCTTCCAGCCAAATCTCCAAGTCCTTCCACCTCAAACCCTCTTTTAATATTTTCTAAAAGATCTCTTGCTTTTTGTCGAAAACAAAAGATATAGCTCTCATCAAGTTCTTTAACTTTTGTCTTTCTCGCCTTTGGTTGTCTTAAAATCCTTCCTACGAGTTGCGTAATGCTAAGTTGTGAACTTGGATTGGTTAGGATTGTAAGAAGATAAGCAAAAGCGCAATCCCAGCCTTCCTGCAATGCATATTTGGTAATAATATAACGAACTGGACAATCCTTACTTAAGAGGTCAATCCCCTCAATATCGTCTTTTTCACTACTTTTTATGGCTATTTCTTCCTTTAAAATTCCACACTGCTTAATCAAATATTCTTTGACATCCTCTGCATGAATATATCCTGTGCCTCTCTGGTCTTTACCTGTTCTTTCCGCTTGTATAAGACAAATAGGACGGATATATTCACTAGTATTCGCCTCATAATCTCTGGCTCTTTTTTGTAAAATGTTTCTCTTAGCAACAGCCGCCAATATTGCATCTTTCCAATCCAGGCTTGCTTTATTCGTAATATGCATATCAAGTTTAATCATCTCTTCCCGATTAAGCGCCTGTCCGCTGATGTTGACCAAAATATTACTGTTTTTAGGCGGTGTAGCTGACAATTCTACAATTATGGATGGATTAAAATCTCTGATGGTCTTTTGAGCAATTTCGCTATATGCCTTATGCCCTTCGTCAATGATAATTATAGGTCTTAGAACCCTCAAAGTATTCCCAAGAGAGGTTTTTACAATCCTGCCATAAAAACTATTTTCACTCCCGAAATAATCCAAATTAGGAAATTCTTTTAAGAGTTTTTCGTTTCCCTCTCCATCATCTTCCAATGGAAAAAATTCACCAAAACTACCACTATCCTTGAAGACCTTCAGAACCTCTTTATTCCGTCTGCTTGCTGATGGCAACATCAATAGCATTACCACCAGATTTTCCTCTACATCCAATTTGGTGAATCTATCCATTTTCTCCAATATAGTGGTCCTTCCCCCACTTGAAATATCCAAAACCTGACGATAAGGATGTTCACGGTTTCTTAAATTGGCAAGAGTCTGCCTGTAAATCTGTGTGGTTGGGACAATCCATAATACAATCTCTGTTTGCTTCTTGAGATAAATCCTATTTATCAGATCAATGGTGTGGCAAGCAAGTATGGTCTTTCCGCCGCCTGTGGGAATTTTAAGATAAAAAGCAGGCAACTCTTCGCCCAATCCATTCTTCTTTGAATAATAAGTTGTTCCAATAACCTTTTCCCAAGCCTTTAACGGAAAGTTTATTGAAAGTTCACGGTCTATCTCTATTGCCTTTTCATTCTTTGCCTTAAATTCAGCAAGTGACCCAAGATAATGCTTAACCTGTTCTAATGTCTTTTTCTGATACTCTTTTAGTTCCATAACTATTCCTTCAATTTATAAATCTCAAACGGCAACTGACAATAGTCAATACGGTATTCTAAAAGATAATCGGCATCAAGATATTTGCTGGGTGCAAAAACTAATCGCTTTTTGCCTTTATATGGACCTAAAGTTTTCGCCCTTTCAAGCGTAAGAGCGGTTGCTTTAAGATATTCAATATCTGGCTTATAGAAGAAATAAACCTCATATTCTTTTGATTTTCCAATAAAGTTTCTCTTTTCATCAACCTCTTTGGGGTCAAATTCCTCACCTGTGGCAGTATAAAAAACATAACGAGCAAGTTCAAGGAAACTCGGGAGATTATCTCCTTCTAAGATACTCTCCATCTCAATCGGGTCACCAAGTTCAAAATAACTAAATGTTCCTCCAAGTCCTTCTCTTAATTTCTCATTTTTTGCATTTGGGATGCCTTTAATAACTCGTCTTACTCGCTCAGCCGTAATTGAGTCACAAATGTCTTCTATTTTCCCTGTTAGTTTATTGAACTCATCGCATTGAATCAAAATAAACTTGCGGTTGCCCCTGTCTTCTTTGTTTAAGTCCAAGACAGCATGAGCAGTTGTCCCAGAACCGGCGAAAGAGTCAAGGACGACCGATGACTTGTCCGTGGTATATCTAATAAAAAATTTCACTAGGTCTACAGGTTTTGGGTTCTCAAAAACATCCTTCACACCAAATATTTGAGTTAGAGTATTAGCAGCGTCACCTGTGGTTGCAATCTGATATAAGATACTTCTTTCCTTAATTTTTTTCACAGCCCGTTTATCGTAGTAAGCTTTTTCATAAGCAATCCATTCTCCATTTTTCTTTTGCCAGTCGATCCGGTCATTTTTGATTAATTCCGCCATCCTTACCTTACCCACTCTCCACCGTCCTTCTCGCCCATCTGGGGCCTTGGGATAAATGTTCTTCCCATCAGGAGCCTTAATGGGAAAATACATTGTTGTACGGTCTTCCCTGCGGGCTCCGGAGCCCCACTTGGCTAGTTTTATAGCTGTGAATCTACCTTTAGAATCCTCCCTGTTAAACGCAGCTTGATCAACTTCGATCGTTTCGTCAATCCATTTGAACTCGGGGGACTTGGCATAAACAAGAATATATTCATGTTCTGTTACAAAGTAATCATCTGTCTGTCCACCGCCTTCTTTCTTTCTCCATATGAGCATGCCAACAAAATTTCCTTGAAAAACCGCGTCCATCAACATTCTTAAACGATGAATTTCATTATCATCAGCGCTTACGAAAATCACCCCGTCTTCTCTCAACAATTCCCTTAACAGCCTCAATCTCGGCATCATCATACAGAGCCATTTATCGTGGCGCGTGAGGTCTTCTTTATTCACTATTTTACCAAGCCACTCCTGCATCATCGGGTTATTAACATTATCATTAAAAACCCATCTTTCATTCCCAGTATTATATGGAGGATCGATATAGATACATTTTACTTTACCAGCATAGGTAGGAAGAAGGGCTTTTAATGCTTTAAGATTATCACCGTGAAGTATGAGGTTATCAT
>SOIS01000071.1 GCA_004375965.1 Candidatus Cloacimonadota bacterium
AAACTTCAACTCTCCACTTTTCTCTGTAATAGTCGCAATATGCTGTTCTGGATTCACTATTTTAATTCCCTCTGTTTCTTCAATCATACCTGCATTTACTTCCCCTTTTTTTTTGACATTCAGGTAAAGGTGCTTCTGCTTTCCATCCCTTATCTGAACCCTGACCTTTTTTAGGTTCAGAATTATCTCAGTCATATCCTCGAGGATTCCCGGAAGGACTGAAAATTCTTGCAGCACACCATCAGCCTTTACTGAAATAATTGCAGCTCCTTGAATGGAAGAGAGAAGAAACCTTCTTAAAATATTAGCCAACGTTACACCAAAACCTCTTTCAAGTGGAGAAAGAAGAAAACTTCCATAGTCATCCCTTAATTCTTCAACAATTAATTCTTTAGGCATTTTGAGGGATAATAACTTCATCAGAATGTCTCCTTATTTTGAATATAATTCAACAATGAGTTGTTCCTTAATTGGTAATTGAATATCATCTCTTGAGGGTAAATCAATAACTTCTCCCTTGAATTTTTTTGCATCAAGGGATAACCATCTTGGGATACCTGCTTTCGCTCTCTCTTCAAGTGCCTCTTTTATAGATTTATTATTCCTACTTCTTTCCTTAATTGAAATAATATCGCCTGTTTTAACCAAATATGATGGAATATTAACCTTCTTTCCATTAACCTCAATATGTGAATACCTCACAAGATGACGTCCCTGTGCTCTTGAGTTTGCAAAACCAAGGCTGCAAACAACATTATCAAGTCTCCTTTCAAGAAGTGAGAGAAGTATTTCTCCTGTAACACCCCTTTTGTTTTCGGCAATCTTAAAATATTTTTTAAATTGTTTTTCAAGAATACAGTAAATTCTTTTTGCTTTCTGTTTCTCTCTCAATTGTACATTGTATGCCGACTCTTTTCTTGTGAACCTCTTTGAAAAACCCCCGGGAGGTGTAATTTTTCGCTCAGGTGCAAGAGCACATTTTTCACTTAAACACCGTGATCCTTTTAAGAAGAGTTTCTGTTTTTCCCTTCTGCATAATTTACAAACAGGTCCTAAATATCTTGCCATAAATTTTCCTCCTCATTATCAAACCCTTCTCCTTTTCGGAGGTCTACATCCGTTATGTGGAATTGGGGTTACATCCTTTATCAGAGTAACTTTCAATCCATTTGCCTGAAGAGACCGGATGGAAGCTTCTCGACCGGAGCCAGGACCCTTTATCCAGACCTCGATTCTTCGAACACCGAGATGTAAAGCTTCTTTTGCTGCTTGTGAAGCGCACAATTGTGCAGCAAAAGGTGTACTCTTTCTTGAACCCTTAAAACCTGCCTTTCCAGCACTCGACCATGTAAGGACATTACCTTTCTTGTCTGTTATTGTCACAATAGTGTTATTAAAGGATGCGTGGATGTGCGCAACCCCTGTTGTCTCTGCACTTTCTCTTTTCTTTTTGGGATGCCTTGATTTGTTAGGTTTTGTTGTCATGTTCTTTTCCCCCTCAACATTTCTACGTCTTTGCTTTTGCTTTCTTCTTTAGTGCTATTGAACCTTTTTTCGGTCCTTTCCTTGTTCTTGCATTTGTCCTTGTTCTTTGACCCCTCACAGGTAAACCTTTCTTATGTCTTATCCCCCTGAAACTTCCTATTTCAATGAGTCGCTTAATATTATTTGAAATTTCTACACGAAGCGTACCCTCAACTATATAGTTATTCTCTATCTCTTTTCTGATACTGTCAACCTCTTTTTCATCAAGCCCCTTTACCTTTCTTCCAGGATCGATATTGGTATTAGAAAGAATATGTAATGAAGATGTTCTACCAATGCCAAAGATATATGTCAATGCAATCTCTATACTTTTATTCTTGGGTAGATCAACTCCTGCAATTCTTGCCAAAGAAACCTCCTTTATACTACAGTGGTTAGTGTTTAGTGCCCAGTGCCCAGTTTTCTCTCCAAACCATGAAATCAATAAAATTTCTAATAACTTCTTTGCTCATTATACTCTTCTTATCACTTACCACTAGGCACTTATTACTGCCTTATTTATCCCTGTCTCTGTTTATGTTTGGGATTTTCGCAAATTACCCTGATTCTACCTTTTCTTTTTATTATCTTACAGTGCGGGCATATTTTTTTCACTGATGCTCTTACTTTCATTTTATCATCCTTTATTTATATCTGTAAACAATTCTTCCTCTTGTCATATCATATGGTGAAAGTTCCAATGTAACCCTATCACCTGGTAGTATTCGTATATAATGCATTCTCATCTTTCCGGAAATATGTGCTAATAATACATGACCCGAATCAAGCTTTACCCTGAACATCGCATTAGGTAATGCTTCTACTACTGTACCATCAACTTTTATGCTCTTACTTTTCATCAACCCCCTTTTTGATTACTGTTTTCTTTATATGACTTTTTCTCAATGTGCTTCTTAATTTCCTTCCATACTTCATCCTTACTACCATCAGAGCAAATTTTAATAAGTAGATTTCTCCTCCTCTTGTAAAATTCTTCAACTGGTGCAGTCTCCCGTTCATATACCTGAAAACGACTTTTCACAATCTTTTCACTATCGTCTCTTCTCTTGACAAGAGTTGAACCGCATTTATCACAGATGTTATGCGACCTTGGTGGAGCTGTTTCAAGGTTATAAACTGTACTACAACGGGGACATACACGTCTCTGCGATAATCTACGCGCAAGGAGAGCAAAGGGGATATCAAAATAAAGTACAATATCAATTTTCTTTCCTGCTAAATTAAGTAACCTATCAAAAGAAATCGCCTGGTTGAGATTTCTGGGAAAACCATCAAAAACAATGTCTCCTTTTCCTTTCTCTTTTTCAAGTTCTCTTCTAACCATTTCTAATACAAGATAATCTGGAACAAGTTTTCCATCTACAAGGTGGTTTTTTGCTTTTTTCCCAATCTCATCGTCTTTCGTTATCGCCTCCCTTAAAAGATCGCCCATAGAAATCTTATAAAAACCAAGCTCTTTGCTAATACGTTCTACCTGTGTCCCCTTTCCTGAACCAGGAGGACCAAGCAAAACAATTATCATTACTATCTTCGCCTTCCTCTTATCTTTCCTTTCTTTAAGAAACCATCGTAATGTCTCATCATCAACTGTGCCTCTATCTGCTGAACTGTATCAAGTAGCACTCCAACAATAATAAGAAGGGATGTACCTCCAAAATAGAAAGGAACCTTAAAATGAACTATTAAATACATTGGAAGGATTGCAACAAATGCAAAAAAGATAGCACCAGGAAGAGTTATTCTTGTGATGATCCTGTCTATATATTCAGAGGTTTTCGCTCCCGGTCTCTTACCGGGGATAAAACCACCGTATTTTTTCATATTTTCCGCAAGGTCTGTTGGATTAATGATTATAGCAGTATAGAAATATGCAAATACCACAATAAGGATACCGTATATGACATTGTACAGCCAGTAACCTGGTTGAAGAAGAGCAGTAGCATTTTCCATCCATCCTGTCTTTGGAAAAAATTGAGCTAGGGTAGTTGGAAGCATTATCACGGATTGAGCAAATATAATGGGTATCACTCCTGCAGAATTAACATTTAGAGGAATAAAAGTACTTTGACCACCATATATCTTTCTTCCAATGACCCTTCTAGCATATTGCACCGGGATTCTTCGCTGACCTTGGGTAATAAAAATAACTGCGGCTGTAATCAAAACCACAAAAACAAGAAGGATTATATAGAAAAAGAACCCATGAACTCCTGTTCTAAACAATCTCCAGGCATTTAGTACATCGTTAGGATATCGTGCAATTATTCCAATCATAATAATCAATGAAATTCCATTTCCAATTCCCCTCTCTGTTATCTGTTCACCAAGCCACATTATGAAGATTGTTCCAGCTGTCATTGTTAGAACACTCATTAATCGGAAACCTAAACCCGGATTGATTACAACTCCTGGACCGAGATTCTCAAGGAAGATACTGATGCCAAGGCCCTGGATGGAAGCTAAGATGACAGTTCCATATCTTGTATGTTGTGTTATCTTTCTTCTTCCCTCTTCTCCCAATTTTTGAAGTCTCTGATAGTATGGAATAACAGCACCAAGAAGTTGAAGTATGATAGATGTTGAAATATAGGGCATTATTCCAAGCGCAAAGATTGTTGCCCTGCTCAAGTTCCCTCCACTGAATATGTCATATAAACCGAGTAAGGTTCCCCTAAGATGTTGGAATTGTTGGAGCAGAGCGCTTGCATCTATTCCGGGAAGAGTTATATGACCACCAATACGGTAGACGACAAACATACCGAGTGTGAAAAGAAGTTTTCGTCTTAAGTCTGGAATCTTAAATATATTTAATAACTTTTCAAGCACCCGTTATCTCTGCCTTTCCGCCTGTAGAGGTTATAATCTCTATTGCACTCTTGCTGAAAGAGCTCGCTTTTACTGTCAGGTTTTTCTTCAAATGTCCGTTACCAAGAATTTTTACTGGTATATTTTCCTTTTTAATGAGACCCTTTTCCTTTAGCTTAACCATATCAACAATGGTTCCGTCTTCAAAACAATTTAATTCTTTAACATTTATAATCTGAAAAACTCTCCTCCTTCGCGGAGTCATCCCTCTTTTTGGTATCCTTCTCTGAAGAGGCATCTGGCCACCTTCAAACCAGGGGTAAGACTTTGCACCTGAACGACTTCTCTGTCCTTTCGAACCTTTTCCACAGGTTCCGCCATGACCAGAGGAAGAACCAGTTCCCAGTCTTTTTTTTCTCTTCTTTGCTCCCTTAGGAGGTGTAATTTCATGAAGCTTCATCGTCTTTAGCTTTCCCCCTCTTTTTCATCTCTTTTTTACTCTTTTCTTCTTGAATACTTTCCAATTTGCTTTTTTCCTTGGTACTACGAGGTTTAGCTTTCTTTTCTTGAGATGTTGTCTTTTTTTCTTTAATTTCTTCAACCACAAGTAGATGTCTAATTTTTCTAATCATACCCCTTATCTGAGGTGTATCCTCTTTTATAACTGTACTGTTTAATTTTCTTATACCAAGTGCTTTCAGGGTTCCCTTTTGATCAAATTCCCTACCAATTGCGCTTCTAACCTGTGTAATCCTCAATTTATTTGTCATAATACTTCCTTAATTTTATCTCGTGTCTCTCCGATTTTTTACTTCTTTCCCTTTACCTTATCTATCTTTTCTTTTTTTATCCCTCGACGCTTCGAGATCCAATCAGGGTTCTTTAGATTCAGCAATCCATCAAGTGTTGCATAGACCAAATTTATGGCAGTATTTGAGCCAAGGGACTTTGTGAGAATATCTCTTATTCCCGCATACTCAAGGATTGCTCTAATTTTACTTGTTGCAATAATTCCTGTTCCTTTAGAAGCGGGTTTCATAAGTACTTTACTTGCACTACATTTACCCATAACCTCGTGGGGAATGGTGCCATCAATAACACAAATATTTGTAACATTCTTTCTTGCATTCTCAGATGCCTTCTTGATCGCATCAGCAATCTCTGGTCCTTTTCCGTAACCAACACCAACATATCCTTTCATATCTCCGACAACAACTATCGAAGAGAACTTGAATCTTTTCCCGCCCTTTACAACCTTTGATATTCTGTTTATATTTACAACTGTCTCTTGAAGATCCAGATCCTGTATATTTATTCTTTTCCTTCTCTTCAAACCTACCATCTTTTCGAGATTCATTAAAACTTAAGACCTCCTTCCCTTGCTCCATCAGCAAGTGCTTTCACTCTACCATGATATTTATAACCACCTCTATCAAAAACAACACAATCAATCTTTGCATTCTTGCATTTTTTAGCAAGGAGAAGACCGACAATCCGAGATTTATCCGTTTTTGTCTTAGTATCACTATGCTCCTTGATCTCTTTCGATAGCGTTGAAAAGGTGAGAATCGTTTTCCCTGTCTCGTCGTCCACTATCTGAGCATAGATATTCTTAAGGCTTCTTTTAACAACAAGTCTCGGCCTTGCAGGGCTTCCTTTTACCTTTTTCTTTATCCTTCTATGTCTTCTCGTACGTTGAACCTCTTTTATCTTTTCTTTTTTCATATTTCCCTTTTACTCTTTAGGCAGCGATCTTCCCTGCCTTTCTTCTTACCCTTTCATCCTTGTATCTAATTCCTTTACCCTTATAAGGTTCTGGTTTACGAAATGCCCGTATTTCTGCCGCCACTTCTCCCACCTTCTCTTTATCAATTCCTTTGATTATTATTCTGTTATTCCCTTCAACAGAAAAATTAATTCCTTCCCCTTTTTTGTAAAGAAGGGGATGCGAAAAACCAATTATAAGATTTAAATCCTCTCCTTTAAGTTCTGCTTTGTATCCCATTCCTTCAATAATAAGTTCTCTTGTAAAACCTTCTGATACACCTATAACCATGTTCATAATCACTGAACGCATTGTTCCCAGTAGGGCTCTATGGAATTTATCATCAATCTTCTTAATAACAGTTATCTTCTTATCATCAATATCCAAAGAAATGTCATAATGAATAGCTTTCGTTAACGCACCTAATGGTCCTTTAACAGTGAGCCTGTTATTTGCAAATGCTGTAGTAACACCATCTGGTAATAAAACAGGTTTTTTACCTACTCTTGACATCAACAACTCCTTCCTTTACCAGATGTAACATAGAACTTCTCCTCCTACACCAAGTTTTTTTGCATCCCTGTCCGTAACAATTCCCTTAGAGGTCGAAAGTATAGCAATTCCATATCCGTTGAGAACTGTAGGAATTTTGTCCTTATTCACATACTTTCTTAAACCCGGTTTACTAATCCGTTTCATTTCACGGATTATACAATCACCGTCGTCATCATATTTCATTTTAATCTCTATTTCACCCTGTTTTGAATCTTCAACAAAATTGAACTCTTCAATATAACCATCATCTTTTAATATTTTAGCAAGAGAAATCTTTTGTTTAGAACCAGGGATCCTTACAACCTTATTACTAGCTTTCCCTGCATTTTTAATTCTTATTAGCATATCACTGATAGGATCAGTAACATTCATAAAACCTCCATGATTATTCTTACCAACTTGCTTTTCTCACACCAGGAATGATTCCTTTAAGAGCAAGTTCCCTAAAGCATATTCTGCATAGTCCAAATTTTCTCAGATAGGCTCTTGCTCTTCCACACCTTGAACATCTATGATATGCCCTCACCTTAAACTTTGGTTTTCTCTTTGCCTTCTCAATAAGAGACTTCTTCGCCATAAAACCTCCTACTACCTTTTGAATGGGAAACCAAATTCACTTAGGAAAATTCTTGCTTCTTCATCATTCTTTGAAGTCGTTACTATTGCAAAATCCATACCAAATACTGTTTTTATCTTATCATAATCAATTTCAGGAAAAATTGTCTGCTCGGTAACACCAAAGTTATAGTTACCCCTCCCATCAAAGGAATCGGGGGATAACCCACGAAAATCCCTTATTCTTGGGATTGCTGTATTAATCAATCTATCATAAAACTCATACATCCTTTTGCCTCTGATTGTCACTTTACAACCTATCGGCATGCCTGCTCTCAACTTGAAGTTGGAAACCGATTTCTTTGCTCTATTTATCACAGGTCTTTGACCCGTGATAATAGAAATGTCGTCTATAACAGCATCTAAAAGTTTAGGATTACCAACAGCCTCTCCAAATCCTACATTCACCACTATTTTCTCCAGTCTTGGAACCTCATGACTATTTTTGTAACCGAGTTTCTTCTTAAGTTCTGGAAGAACTCTCTTTCTGTACTCAATTAAAAGTCCTGGCTCATACTTTACTTGTTTCTGCTTATTCATTTCCTCAATCAATAAACTCACCACACTTATTACAGACTCTTATTCTTCTTTTTACATCAAGGACTGTCTTCTGAACCCTTGTAGGTTTTCCACATTTCGGGCAAACGAGTTTCAGATTAGAGATGTTAACGGGAGCTTCCTTCTCTATGATTCCTCCTGGTTCCCCCTGTTTCCGTGGACGCATATGTTTCTTTACAAAATTTGCTCCTTCAACAACTAAAACATCTTTTTTCTTATCAATACTTAATATTTTTCCCTTTTTCCCCCTATCATCACCTGAAATAATCATAACGATATCGCCTTTTTTGAGTCTGTATTTTTTTTTCAACATACTAAACCACCTCAGGAGCAAGAGAAATAATCTTCATATATCTTTTTTCTCTTAGTTCTCTTGCAACAGGACCAAAGATTCTTGTTCCTTTTGGTTCCTTGTTATTGTCTATTATTACAGCTGCGTTATCATCAAATCTAATATATGACCCATCCTTTCTTCGAAATTCTTTCCTTGTCCTGACGATTACAGCTTTCTGTACTGTTCCCTTTTCTATCTGGCTCCCGGGAAGAGAGCTCTTAACTACCATCACAATCACATCTCCAACCCTTGCATATCTCCTGTGTGAGCCGCCCAGCACTTTAATACACATACCTTCCTTTGCACCAGAATTGTCAGCAATTGTAAACCGTGTATTTTCCTGTATCATTTCGCTTCCTTACGTACCTCACTTTTCCCTATCTTCATTATTCTCCATCTTTTTCTTCTACTTAATGGTCTTGATTCAACAAATGTCACTGAATCACCAATTTGAGCTGTATTATCATCATCGTGAACCATGAACTTCTTTCTCTTCTTCACAATCTTACCATAAACAGGATGCCTTACCCTCCTTGTTACCTCAACAAGAACTGACTTATCGCCACTTATCTTTACGACTTTTCCCTCTTTCTCTTTTCTTTTACTTCTTTTTTCACTTTCCATTTTCACCCGGCTAACCTCCTTCTTCCATTCAAAACGGTTTTCACCCTTGCAACATCCCTTCTTACCTGTTTAAATCGTGCTGGATTTGTAAGATTAGCTGAAGCCTTAGCAATCCTGAGATTAAAAAGTTCTTCATAAAGATTGTGTAACATAGAAAGAAGTTCTTCATCCGTTTTTTCCCTCACTTCCTTTCCTGTCATGCGCTCTCCCTATATACAAACCTCGTACTTATCGGTAGTTTATATGATGCGAGTTGCATAGCCCTTTTTGCTTCTTCTTTGCTCACACCAGTAACTTCAAACATTATTCGACCTGCTTTAACAACACATACCCAGAATTCGGGGTTACCTTTTCCTTTTCCCATTCTCGTCTCTGGAGGCTTTTTAGTTGCTGGTTTATCTGGGAAAATCCTTATCCACAGTTTACCCTTTCTTTTCAGGTGCCTTGTAATTGCTACCCTTGCTGCCTCTATCTGTCTGGCAGTAATCCAGGATGATTCAAGTGATTGCAGTCCAAACTCTCCAAAATTAAGCTCTTTTCCCCCCTTTGCTCTCCCTTTCATACTACCACGTTGAACTTTTCTGAATTTTGCTTTCTTTGGCATTAACATATGCTATTTTCTCCTCATTTATTTTCTAAAATTTCACCCTTGAAGATCCAAACCTTCACCCCGATCGTTCCTGAGTTTGTAAAGGATGTTGCATCTGCATAATCTATATCTGCTCGCAACGTATGAAGGGGCACCCTTCCTTCCCTGTACCATTCAGCCCTTGCAATCTCTGCGCCTGAAAGCCTTCCTGCACAAGCTATCTTTATCCCCTTCGCACCCATCCTTAATGCTGATGAAATAGCTCTTTTCATTGCCCTCCTGTAAGAAACCCTTTGTTCGAGTTGTCTTGCAATACTGTCGGCAACCAATCGTGCTTCGATTTCTGGTTTCTCCACTTCATATATATTAATTTCCAGTTCATCTCTCTTTAGATAATACTTTAACTCATCCCTGAGTTTATTTACTTCAGAACCTTTCCTTCCAATGACTATTGCCGGTCTTGCTGTCCTTATATTAATAAATAATTTATTCGTCTTTCTCTCTATCTCAATATCAGCAATGGCAGCATTTTTCAATCTATGATTCAGGTATTTCCTTATCTCAAGATCTTCATGAAGAAGTTTATTGTATTCTTTCATTGCAAACCATCTTGATTTCCACTGTTTTACAAAACCTAATCTAAATCCGTAAGGATGTGTCTTTTGTCCCAAAGCTAAGCCTCCTTCTCTTCTTTCTCAGCAACAACTACAGAAATATGTGAAGTCCTGTGCCTTATTATGTCCGCTCTTCCCATAGCTCTTGGTTTCAATCTCCTCATATATTTAGAAGAACCTGTATCAACCCTTATTGATTTCAAAAAAAGGTTTTCTTCCTTAACTTTTATTTCACCTGCCTGACTTATAATATTACTGACAGCACTCTTTATTGCTTTTTTCACAGGGAGGGCAGCACGATTGGTAATGTGCTCAAGTATAGAAATTGCAGTGATAACATCCTCGTTTTTTACAAGGTTTGCAACACGCCTTGCCTTAACTGGTGACATCCTAACAAATTTTGAAACAGATCTTCCTTCCATAACTCCTCTATTTTACCATCGTTATCTTTTCTGCCTTCTTTCCACCATGCCTATGGAAAATCTTTGATGGTGCAAATTCACCGAGTTTGTGTCCAACCAAATTTTCTGTTATAAAGACAGGTATAAACTTTTTACCGTTGTGAACAGCAATAGTGTGTCCAACAAAATCAGGCGGTATGGTAGAGTTTCTTGCCCAGGTCTTTATCACTTCTTTTTTTCCACTCTTTGCAACCCTCTTTATCTTCGTTATTAATTTTTCATCTATGTAAGGCCCCTTCTTAATAGAGCGTGGCAAATCAACCTCCTCGTTTTTTCTTCTTTCTCCGCTTAATGATAAACTTACTTCCTGGTTTATTCTTTTTTCTTGTTCTGTAACCCTTTGCAGGCAATCCTTTTGGACTGCATGGATGACGCCCCCCCGATGATTTTCCTTCTCCTCCTCCCATCGGATGATCAACTGGATTTTTAGCAACCCCCCTCGTATGAGGTCTTCTGCCAAGCCAACGGCTCCTTCCTGCCTTCCCTGAAGAGATACTACTATGCTCTGGATTACTCACAGTACCAATTGTAGCATAGCAATCAAGAAGAAAAAGTTTCACCTCAGATGAAGGAAGTCGGATGTGGGCATACTTACCCTCCTTTGCAAGGATCTGTGCAGAACAACCTGCGCCCCTCACAAGTGTACCATTCTTTCCTGGTAGAGCTTGAATATTGTGAATCTCTGTTCCGAGAGGTATCTCTCTTAAAGGCATTGCATTCCCTTCCTTTATTGCCACATGTGGTCCCGAGACAACTGCATCACCAACCTTTAACCCCTGTGGTGCTATAATATACCTTTTCTCACCATCTAAATAGAAAAGAAGATTTATCCAGCACGATCTGAAAGGGTCATACTCAATAGATTTTACCTTAGCTGCAATCCCATACTTTGACCTCTTAAAATCTATAACACGGTATTTTCTTTTCGAACCCCCTCCCCTTGAGGAAACAACTTCTCTCCCCTGATTATTTCTTCCCCCAGTTCTTCTCACAGTGGAGGTGAGACTTTTAAGAGGTTTAGTTTTCGAGAGTTCCTTGTTTACAACGCTTGTCTTAAATCGTAATGATGGTAACAATGCCCTATATTTTTTTATACTCATTGCTTATTATGCCCCTTCAAAAATTGTGATTTTATCGCCCTCTTTCAATGTCAAAATTGCCTTTTTCCAGTCCGGTCGCTTACCACTCTTTCTTCCCCAACTTTTTCTCTTACCTTTCACTTTTATTGTATCACATTTAATTACTTTAACCTTGAAAAGCTCCTCTACTGCCTTTCTAATCTCTATCTTGTTAGCATTAATAGCTACCTTAAAATAATATTTATTCTGACCACTTGCGAGAATATCCTCTGTCTTTTCTGTCCTTATAGGTGATATAATTATACTTCTCGGATCCTTATCCATGAAAAACCTCTTTTATAATTCCAACACTATCTTTCGTTAAAAGAAGTATTTCAGCCCATAGAATATCGTACGCATTTGCATCCTTAGCAAGAGATATCTTAAACTGAGGAATATTCCTCGCAGAAAGAAAAACATTCTTAGAATATTTATCTATAAGAAAAAGAATCTTTTTATTTTCCAATCCAAACATCATGAGAATTTCATAAAGACGTTTAGTTTTTGGAACATCGAAATCTATATTCTCTATAACTTTCACGGCATCTTCTTCTCTCTTTAAACTAAAGGCAGTCCGAATAGCTAACCTCCTCACTTTTTTGTGAACCTTGAAAGAATAATCTCTCGGTTTTGGACCAAATACAACACCCCCTCCTCTCCGGATTGGAGAGCGTATTGTTCCAACCCTTGAACGACCTGTATGCTTCTGTCTGTAAGGTTTCCTTCCGCCGCCTCTAACTTCACTTCTTCCTTTTGTTGAAGATGTTCCCTGTCTTCTGTTGGCAAGGTACATACGTACAACATCATAAAGGACATTCTTATTCGGTTCAGTGGAGAATATCGACTGTGGAAGAGCAATTTTCCCTTTTTCCTTACCACTTATGGAAAAGACAGTTGCTTCAATTTCCATTTTTTTACCTTTTCTTTTCTTTTGAAGCTATCTTTCTTAAGATAACAATACCATTTCTGCTTCCAGGAATTGCACCCTTAACGGCGACCAAATCATTATTTTTTTCAACCCTTACAATTTTTAGATTCTTAACTGTAATGCGCTCTCCACCCATTCGTCCTGGAAGTTTCTTCCCCTTTACTACCCTCCCCGGAGTTGCTGATGCACCCACAGAACCGGGAACGCGGTGTGAGGTGGAACCATGGGTTTTAGGACCACCTGAAAAACCATGTCTTTTCACAACACCCTGAAAACCTTTTCCTTTTGAAAAACCACTCACATCTATTAATTCACCTTCAGTAAAAATTTCAACATCCAGTAACTGTCCTACCTTGTAATTTTCTGGGTTGGAAACCCTAAACTCAAAAATGGATTCAACGCTTTCAAGTTTTCCTTTCTTAATGTGTCCTTTTAAAGCCATTGAAATTTTTCTTTTTTTGCCAAACCCTAATTGTATAGCTGAATAACCATCTTTTTCTTCTGTTTTCACCTGTGTAACGACGCACGGGTTTGCTTCTACAATGGTTACAGGAATGACTGTTCCATCGTCTGCAAAAATTTGTGTCATATTTTTCTTCTTCCCGATAAGCCCTATCATAATATCTTACGTTTTAATCTCTACATCTACCCCAGCAGGGAGTTCGAGTTTTGTTAGCGCCTCGACTGTTTGTGGAGTTGTGTGTATTATGTCTATTAACCTTTTGTGAATCCTTATTTCAAACTGTTCCCTCGATTTCTTGTCCACATGTGGAGAACGGATAACAGTAATGAGAGTTCTTTTAGTGGGTAATGGAATGGGTCCTGATACATCAGCGCCAGTTCTCTTTGCTGTTTGAACGATCTCCTTCACTGATTGATCAAGTATATTATGGTCAAACGCTTTTAACCGTATCCTTATCTTCTCTTTTATCAATTATTTCCTCACCTATTCATTAATTTTTGTAACAACCCCTGCACCAACTGTTTTACCACCTTCTCTTATTGCAA
>SOIS01000008.1 GCA_004375965.1 Candidatus Cloacimonadota bacterium
CGTTCCGGAAAAGAACGCCGTTCCGAAAAAGAACGAAGATCGGGAGTAGACCGTAGGAAGTTTAATGATCCCAATTACAAAGGGCCTGAACGCAGAAGCGGACGTGATAGAAGGTCCGAAAAGAACAGAAGGAAATCTAAATAAAAGTGTTTAAAAATCTATAAAAAATCCACTATTTCATCGGGGTAGAGATCTGACCCCATTGAACCCTTAATTGAAAACTGGGCACTGTAGTAGAACTTACTGATTAGAATAACTCTCGTAATGTTAACTGCATCTCAATAAATTCCTTATTACGCAATACCTCGAAAGTATATGTTATACCTGCTTTTTCCTTTAACAATTTTCGTATCGAAATAATTCCATCAAAGTAATCCACATCAATTCCATTTATAGCTTTAATAATATCACCTTTTTTAAAACCAGCTTCATCTGCTGGTGTGTTTGGAGCAGCAAAGAGAACCTCAATATCATTATTGTCTGTATACCAAAGTTGGAGCCCACTTTTATGTCTCGGGAATTTGTAATCATAATTGTCTCCTTTTTCCACAATCACTCGCTGATTTTTGTAATCTAGATAAAGAACAAAATGTCGCAAGAACGAGTTCCCAACATTTCCAACTAAAGACTTTTCTGCGAAGGAACCTTTCCCTTCTTGATACGGAACACCAATCAAAGGATTTTCTATTGTAAAACCATCCAGCTCGATGGTTTTGAATTGCGAAAATCGGACCTTATACTCACCAGCTGCACCAGCCGCAATCGCATCGATCCCTTCGAGACCTAACAGATTATGGTCTCTGGCATACGGATAATGAAAATCAAGACCACTTCCTCCAATATCTAACCTCCATTTTCCCGAATATGTTTTATCGACTGTTATTGGTAAACTGAACATGTGGTCGTTATCCAAAGGTGAATCAAATACTTTGCCATTACCCTGATATTCGAATTTTTCTGGGTGGTAGAATGATAGTTTTTCATTAGCATAATCTATTTCTGTAATGAACCGTGAAAGAAAATCATAACCCAAGATGCCAACTACTTCCAATCCAAGAAATCTTTGAAAGATATGACGCATATGCATCGCCACAACTTTTTGTTCTTTAAATCTAATACCTCTCATTGTATATGACGGCAATGTGACATAATAGAAATTTACTATTCCTGAAGCTCCCTGTCCTTTTATTGGTCCTTCAAGCTCAAGGCCCAGTTCAACCGCATAAGTAGAGTCGATGACATTAACAGATGCACCACAGTCCAATACCCATAGTCCTTCCCTGCCATTAATATTGACAGGCAGATAAATATGATTTTCAATGAACTCGCAAGGGATGTTTTCAGCACTCTCACCATCAACAAATTGAAAATCTTCAACATCTTCATGTGGCGGTTCAAAGAGACCTATATCAAATTCCGCATTGAACTCATATTTTGCGTATTCGAACACCTGTTTTTCACCTGTTGGTAAAATTTCAACAGTTTCTCGAAATGGCTGGATCACACCATCTACTGCGCGAAAGTCAGAGTACAATATATGCTCTTCTATATTGGGTTTGATCAAGACCGTTTTCACCAAATAAAAATTAGTTGTGTTATAATAATCTATTTGAATGTCTGTGTTGATTTGATTTGCAATTTTAACCACATAGCAATCTACATTGTTGACCTTTTCAATACATTCAAGCGTCAATGTAAAATGTGCTGAGTTAGGGTCCAAGTGTTCATAGACTTCCATTAGTTTTTTAACCTCTCTTTCTTTTATCGTATTCTCATCCTTTTGAATTTGTAATTTCCCATTAGCGTCAATCCTCCATCTAAATTCACCATTGTCGCCCCCTATTATTTTAACCACTGTTAAATCCACCTCCTGTCTCAATCGAAGTGGCTTTTCCTCCCACTGCTTGAATGTTCCTTGAAGCCCGGCACCTTCAATAGAGATTGTTCCTTCTCTATAGGTTGTTTCTTGGGCTTTCAGTTTATCTAATCCACCAATAGCTTCATAATGCTTTTCGAGAATCTGATAAGGATTGCCCATAGTTTCTCCTCCATCGACTGTTCCAATTAAACCAAATAATCCCAGTGTACACGTAAGAATCAATCGAAGGATGGTTTGAATTAAGTTTATCGGTTTCATATCGAACACCTCCTTTCTAAATTATCCTTTGCTCTAACAAACTTCTGCCTATCATCTTTTTAGTGCCAGCGGTATGTGCTTTGTCAAGTGTAAAAATTTTACCCCATTGCGCCTCCCTGATTAGTTCCTAGTGCAAATAATTTCGTAAAAATGTCAAATGTGAAGATTTATCCTCTGAAGTTCCTGCCCATGTTCCTCGTATGATATTTCAATATCGTATCGTGGTTAGATATGAAATATTCTAATGGGGTCCCACTTTTTTAACTATATTTTCTACAAACCAATTCACCATTGCCAATTGGAACTATTAAAGAATCAACCCGGTCGTCATTAATGGCTTTTTCTAACATAGGTTTCAGTATATCCTGATGGCTAATTGCATTATCGGCAACCAGAATTCCGTGTCTTTTCATATTTGGAATAATAATATCATAACATTGTTCATAAACGTCTTTTGCGGCATCTAAGAAGCAAAAGGATATATCTTTAACATCTTCCAGATATTCCAGAACATCGCCTTCATATAATTCCACGTAGTTCTCAATACCTGCCAGTTTGAATGTTTCCTTTGCCAATTTTACCTTCTGGGGAAGTATTTCGTAGGTTTTAACTTTGATATCCCTCTCCCTGCAGGCAAGAGAAATCCACATAGTAGAATAACCAGCACTTGTTCCTATCTCGATAAAGTTTCCTTGTGGGCAGTTTGAAGCTAACATTGCCAGAAATTTGCCAGTCTCAGGAGGAATTTGTCTTAATCGCTCCGACCCGGGCGTTCGCTCCTTCCTCTGCCTTTCATTCATCTCCTCAAGATATCTCATTCGCTTTTTGATATCTTCCGTTATATTATCAAACATAATTAACTCCTATTTCGTTCTTCCATTATAAGCAACAGCATCCCTCAATCAATAGAAGATTAAAACCTGAGAGATAGGCAACTGAGACCTCCATCTAATTTCCTGAATTCTGAAACATCTACTCTAATTGTCTTATAACCTGCTCTTTCAATAGCCTTTATTGTTTTTTGATATCCCTCCGCAACCAGGACATAATCATTAACTCTTATACAATTCGAGGCATAACGTTCATCATTATCTACTTTAATAATATTGAAATTATTGAAAATCGGATTATCTATAAATTCCCCTGCCGCTAGAAGATTATTATCTCCAAGGTATGCAATGCCGGATTTCAGATGAAGCGCTTTTTTAAGTGGGACAGTTGATCCTGTATAATCATATTTCTCTAAAATATTAATCAGTTGTTTTGCTCCTTCTTTGTTCGTCCTCGTAGAAAGCCCGATATAAAAATGATCACATACTCTCAGAACATCCCCTCCCTCAATAGTGCCGGGAGATTCAACGATTTCAATTCTATCATAAAATTCCTCTAACCTTCTCTTTATTTTAATTTCCTCACCACTTCTGCTTTCAACACAGGGTTGAGCAATTATAGCGCACTTTTCTGTTACAATGGCGGTATCTTCTACAAATGTAGAATCCGGGAATCGGACGTCTGCTTCTAAAACAATTACTTCAACACCACACCTCTCCAGAGCCTCTACATAATTCCTGTGTTGCTTCAGGGCTTTCTTATATATCGGCTTACCCAGGTCATTACTTGATATTCCATCTACTATTGTTTTCCCTGGTTTTCTTACTATAGCTTTCTCATACATTTTTCTCTCGTCTTTATCTTTCTTTTTATCCTTTCTCGACAAACCCATAAAACATCCTCATTGCTTACATATTATGAATCCTGATACTAATCCACTAAAACACCAATATATTAATATCCTAAAATCCTATTGAATTTCAATTTCCAAATTTAAGATATGCTAATGTCACAAAGCTTGCCTCGTTAGAGACAGGGTGCGCTTCTTTGTAGTGCACCTGTTATATTCTTTCATTCTCTAATGGGTGCTTGCCCCGTTAGATGGCGCAAACTATCTAATAGGGTTTCTTATCCTGACAACGAATGTTTCGCTCATTTGCTACGTGGAACAAAGGGGCATACAGCAATACAGTTTGAGCATTCACCCCCATTTTCTATCCAGAACCCGTAACACTTATCATGGTTCACAGCCCATCGGAGAATGCCTGAATTGTTGGAAGGACACATGATAGTGAAGGAAGGTT
>SOIS01000038.1 GCA_004375965.1 Candidatus Cloacimonadota bacterium
GCCAAGTAGTCGTTGTGGCATAGACGAAAACATTCGGTTCACCTTCCGCTTCTTCGGTTTCTACAACCTCTTCCTCAGCTTCTGGAGCGGCTGCTTCCTCAGAAACTGCTTCTTCCGTCTCTGCTACTTCTTCCTCAACCACTGGGGCGGTTGCTTCCTCAGAAACTGCCTCTTCAGTCGGCTGCTGTGGAGTACTGCAAGCAGCCAGTAGAATCGACATAACGAGGACACTTACAACAACATAAAGTAATTTGCGTCTGGCTTTCATTTTTCTTCTCCTTTATTCAAAATCATATATTCGCTGCCCAATAAAGTCAGATTGGTCGATGCATTGAATCGATCCATTCCAATCGACTTATCCTTCAGGTATTATTGATTGTAACTCAATTTTGCTCAGTGTCACCTCCATTCATGCTTAATAAAGTTCTTCCAAAGACGGCTTTTCCATTACAGTTTATGTAAAAAGTAGCATCTAGTGTACAGTTAAACATCATAGATTAAGTTGTCATTGCGAGGGAGCGCAGCGACCGTGGCAATCTCCTCGTAACTCGCTTCGACTCTTCGCACAGTGCGACAATCGAAACATTCATATTTGACACAGCACTAGCATCTGAGATGGACTCTATTCAATCTTCTTCCCTCCCTATCATTTCTTTTGCCAACATGAGAGTTGAGTCCGAAAGGAATTCAGTAAAAGCCTCCTTGTCTGTCTCCATCAATTTCAAGCCCTTCTCGCACTCATTTGAAAAAAGTCTTGCCCAACTCTCATCTTCCAATCCCCCACTTTCAAGAGCATATTTTGTTAGACGATTGGCTCCATCAATCAACCGCAGTGATGGATACAATTCCTCAAATTCTTCCCCTTGAGCCATTAAATAAGCGCTCGAAACCAAGAACGAAAGCATATCGTAGAAATGCTCTTCGTTCAGCAACAATCCTTTCTCTGTCATGTATTCCACTCCTTCCCATAATCGTTTCTAAAGGCAATCTCGGAAATAGGCAGTCTTGCCGGTGGTTCAGGGGTTTCGGCAGCGTATCCCAAAGTGACAAGAAGATAAGGCTGGACATCTTCAGGGATGTCGAGGATTTCCCTCAGCGCTTTATCAGCAAACGAGACAACGACACAGCTGCCAATGTTTAGAGAATAGGCTGACAAAACAATGTTTTGTGTCGCAATTGCACAATCTGCCATACACATCAGACGTGTCGCTTCTTTTAATCGTTTCTGTTTTGGCTTAGTGCAAACAACAATGATTGCCGCAGGCACATCATCTATTCCGGGGCAAAAATGCAGTAATAGTTTATTTTGAGTAGGAGAGGTGACGACAATAAATCTCCACGAATTGTAATTGCCAGCGTTAGGAGCCCATCTGGCCGCATCTAATATTTTCTCCAATGCACTATCATCGATAGGCTCATCTTTATATTTCCTGATACTTCTTCTTTCTTGAATCGCTTTGAACAAATCCATATCTGCCTCCATATCTGAACAAGAACTTAGGTCTTTAGCCCTGCATATTTATTAACAATATTAAGAGCACCCACTAAACTTTTTGCTGCTATTCGAGCATATTCTTCAATTAAATTTCCTTCCACATCTAATGTTCCCATACCAGGTGTAACAAACATTTTTCCAGCATAAATAGTAGCAGGTTCAACCCCCATTACATCCTGAGCAGAAACTACAGGATTAGTATTTGCCCATAAATCTTCTAGGGTATATATGGGCATACCTCGTCGTCCATCATCCCAGGTACGTTCGAAATTAATTTCAGTTCCACCAAATTGATATGTTTTTGTAAATATAAGTTTTTCTTGCGTCCATACGGGTTCTAGATATTTAAATTCCTCTAATAATATTTCGTGGAATCTATCTATTGGGTCTGTTACTAAATGAGGTCTGTCACGTAAAGTTATTAAATACGCGACCAGACCAACTAGAGTATCTCTTCCAGGATCACTGAATGTATATACAGCTTTACCATGTGACGAAGTTTCACCATAACGTTGTCCTCCTAATCCCATTCCTTTTCTTATTTGCGACATTACTTCTTCTTTTCCGATCATTAAACCGGAACAAGGTGCCCGACCTGCTTTATCCATACTATATGTGATCACATCACATCCAATATTTCTTGGGTCTACTCCAATAATTGGTATTGATCCGCCTGTGTCGATTATGAATGGCACTTGATATTCTTCAGCAATGCCAGATATTCTTTTTAATAAAATGGGAGTTCCATTTTCATCCAGATCACCGTGTCCATAACTAGGAGTGTCATATCCAATAGCTGCAAATCCTACAAGGTTAGCTGCTTGCCTTTGAGCAGCTTTTGCTATAGCCTGGGTACTTTTTTCCTCATTTACATTAGAAAGAAGTGGCGTCGGATTCCATCTGACACCATGGCAATCATATTTAGCGCCATCTAATCTAACATGTACTATGTCTAGATTAAATAAACTTTTTGCCTCTACGCCAAGTTCTCCTCCGGATACCGTTCTATCTACCAGAAGATTTTTGTAACGTGGAGGAAATGCTCTACCATAACCACCCAACCATTCAATATCTTCGGCATAAGGCATAATTACTCTACCTCTATATGCGTCTCCCAGGCGCATAGTAGGAGGTTGAAAAAGTGTTGATACTGCAATACGTAAACAGGCTTCACAAGTATTGGCTGCTGCTGCGTCATATTCATCTCCATAAATACTCTTAATAACTTCTCTTAATTGATCCTCGATACTTCTCACACTAGGAGTTTTACCATTTCGATTAATTTTTATAATTTCATCAAGGACATAACTAGGTAAATTTCCTGGACGTGCAGAACTCCCAGGATACATACCAATATCATCTTTTAACTTATCAAGTCCTATTTTTTTAGCAAATGCTCTTGCCTCTTCATGGATTTTTGATGTTTGTTCATAAATTTTTTGATACCATTGATATCTGTATAGTTCTTTCATTTATATTCCCTTTCACTCACGCATATGAAATCACCGCATTGCCCATAATGGTCTCCAGGGATCTCATTGTGGTTTTATCTACCTGCCATTAACTCCTCAATCGGAACGTAATCGATATCAAAACCAAAGTGCCTGGGACCAGCAAGACTTAAACCCATCTCTGAGCGGAAACCGTCCAATCCTTTCATTCCAATGGCGACCACTTCATCCCCCTCTTTAATATCGGCATTATAGGTTCCACGCCCAGATTCTTTATTGACCAAGGTGAGTAAATCTGGGCTGCAAATCCATGGACTGCCATTTAACCAAGAGACCAGATTTTCATTCTTAAACCAGACATCGAGTGTTTGTCCCACGAAGTCACCCCTACCTTCAATATGCGTAGTACCAAATAAGTACCCATCTCGATCATCAGTTTCCACACCAACAACTTTTCCGTCGAACAGTTGCCAACCATTAACGACCTCCAGCACAGCATTAATTGGATCATCACCTGATTGCCTTGCGTGCCGAAGAGCCCGGCCGATTTTTAGACATTGGGTTAATGTCCCCCGGACGAGTATCTTTTTCAAATCCAGAGCTCTGAGAGGAGTCGTTGCGACTGCTGTATATCCAAAGGCTGCTAAAGCTAACATTTTGGCAATTCTTTCCAGCGCCTGGGTATTAACGGCATTTTTTACGATGACAACGTTGCCCCATTTATCTACGCTTGCGAAGAGATTGCTCTGTTTGCCGTACAGGCAATATGTTGATTGCATCTCTTCAGGTACTGCGCGTCCAACATAATCGCCGTCAACCACGGGGATTCCAAGACGCGCTCCACAAACCAACGCTTCGGGTATTGCTTCAGCTCCCAACTCTGCTGGAACCAAACACCCAAATTCATGCCCCATGTACTCTCCAAGCTCCTTTACCGCTTCAGCTATAAACATATCGCCCATATCATCGATTAATCCCATACGGTCGATTTCGCTTTGCATCTCTCGGGATATTGGCGCGATAGTCCCGTGAAGACCAATTGTAGCTGTCCACACTTCGTCAGAAATACTTTCTACATCAACCCACTCGAGAGACAATCCACTTTCTAACGCCCCCTTTAATAAAACCATTCCATCATTGTAACTTCCACCTCCACCCGTTCCCATCCAAAGTCCGCCTTCAAGCAAGTCTACGCAATCCTCTATGGTTGTTAACTTGATAGTTTTCATCTTATATAATTCCTTCAAGAGTTAGGATACTAATTCCATCATCAAGGTCTTTATGCTTTGATATGAACAATTCAGCCAATACAGTACCT
>SOIS01000185.1 GCA_004375965.1 Candidatus Cloacimonadota bacterium
AGGAAAAGGAAGGCAAGGGGATATAGAATTTCTCAAGGAGTTGGGAGAGGCAATAAAAGATTCCTCTCAATGCGGTTTGGGCCAGACGCTTCCAAACCCTGTTCTTTCAACTTTAGAACACTTTAAAGACGAATATAATGCACATATAAAGGAGAAGAAATGTCCTGCAGGAGTCTGCAAGCCTCTTATAACCTTCAGTATAGATAAGAAGAAATGCACAGGCTGTGACCTCTGTCGTATAGAATGTTCTGTAGAGGCAATAACTGGAGAAAAGAATAAGCTTCATACCATTGATAAAAAGAAATGTATAAAGTGTGGTGTATGCTATGATGTTTGTATGTTTGACGCAGTGATAAAGAAATAAAATGAAAAAATTAATCATAGATGGTATAGAGACAGAAGCAAATCCTGAGAAAACAATCCTTGAAGTAGCAAGAGGGCTCGGCATAGAAATTCCAACTATGTGTTACAATAAGGCACTTCCAGGATACGGTGCCTGCAGACTTTGTCTTGTAGAAGTAAATCAAAATGGTGGTAAATCCTCTATTCAGGCATCCTGCACATATCCTGCTCTTGAAGGGCTAATCGTTAAGACGAACACTGATAGGGTAAATAGAAACCGGAGGATTATGGCTGAGTTACTCCTTGCACGATGTCCTGATTCAAAAGAGGTCAAAAGGATCGCAAATGAATTAGGGGTAACAAAGGTAAGAATAGAGCCAAAGAATGAGGACTGTCTTCTTTGCGGACTCTGCGTTCGTATGTGCAAACAAAGGATGGGAAGGGGTGCTATTGGTTTTGCCCATAGGGGTAGTAAAAGGGAGGTGCAACCTGCATTCGATGTGCAATCAGAAGTATGTCAAACCTGTGGTGCATGTTTCAATATCTGTCCGACAGAAGCCATCAAGCTTGAAAGAATAACAAAAAACGTACCAAGACCGCTCTTATCTGAATTCGAATGCGGGTTAACGGAAAGACCAGCAATACATATTCCTTTTGCTCAAGCAGTGCCAAACTGTGCAATAGTTGATGAAGAATATTGTGTACACTTGAAGAACGGAGATTGCAAAGTTTGTCTGGAATTCTGTGAAGCAGACGCAATCAATTTTGATGATAAAGAACAGTTGCAAAAACTAAATGTCGGATCTCTTGTTCTAACCTCGGGAGCGTCCACAGTTTCTCCGGAGGTTAAAACGGAATATGGATATGGAAGATATCCCAATGTAGTGAGTAGTATGCAGTTTGAACGTATACTTTCCGCATCTGGTCCCTACGGTGGACATGTTCAGAGACCATCAGATAGAAAAGTTCCTAAAAAAATTGCATGGATTCAGTGTGTTGGATCAAGAGACTGTAAACTGGGCAAAGGATATTGCTCCTCAGTTTGCTGTATGTATGCCATTAAAGAAGCAGTAATTGCAAAGGAACATATGGGTGAAAATTTGAATAATGCTTCAATTTTCTATATAGATATACGTACATATGGCAAGGATTTCGATAAATATTATGAAAAAGCAAAAAATGAACTAGGAATACGCTTTATCCGACAGCGAAATGCAAATATAAGAGAGGATGCTGAAACACATAATCTCTTTCTTAAATATGAGAACGAAGATGGTAAGTTGACAGAAGAGGAGTTCGATTTGGTTGTCCTGTCTATAGGATTCAGTCCATCAGAAGACTCAATAGAACTTGCTAATAAACTTAGTATTGAACTAAACAAATATAATTTTGTAAAAACGGACGAGTTTAACCCACTGCAAACTTCAAGAAAAGGTGTATTCATTGCTGGAAATTTCCAGGGTCCCAAGGATATTCCGGAGACAGTTGCACAATCGAGTGGCATTGGTAGTAAAGTCGGAGAAATTCTAAAGGATGCCCGTTGGACTGAAACGAAGAAGAAAGAGTATGTTCCTGAGATAGATGTCGCAGGTCAAGAACCACGTTTAGGAGTATTTATCTGCCGTTGCGGGATAAACATTGGTGCATATGTAAATGTACCAGAAGTTGTTGAATATGCAAAGACACTTCCCAATGTTGTTTATGTCGAAGAAAACATTTATACATGTTCCGCAGATACACAGGAGATAATAAAAGATAGGATAAAAGAACACAAACTAAATAGGGTGGTAGTCGCATCCTGCACCCCAAGAACTCACGAGCCATTGTTTAGAGATACCATAAGAGAAGCTGGACTAAATAAGTACCTGTTTGAAATGGCAAATATCCGTGACCAATGTTCATGGGTTCATATGAACGAAAAAGAAAGAGCAACAGAAAAAGCAAAAGACCTTGTCAGAATGTCAGTGCAGAAGAGCATCAGGCTTACACCACTTGAAGAGCGTAAAGTGGAGATTATAAAATCAGGTCTTGTTATCGGTGGCGGTATTTCAGGCATGTGTTCTGCGCTATCTCTTGCAAATAGTGGTTTCCCTGTTACCCTTATAGAGAAAGATACAGAGCTTGGTGGTCAGGCAAAAAAAATTCATAGGCTTATTGGTGGATTAAACGTTGAGAAGAAACTTACTGAGATGATTGATGAAGTAAAGAATAATAAAAATGTTACCCTTCTTCTATCTTCAAAAATTAAAGAGATAAAGGGATATATTGGAAATTTTGAAACGATAGTGGATACTTCTGATGGAGAAAAACAGATAAAACATGGTGTTGTTGTTGTTGCAACAGGAGCGAAGGAATACCAACCTAAGGAATTCCTCTTTGGAAAGGATGAGAGAGTTATAACTCAACGAGAATTCGAGTCAAGACTTTCTAATTCTCAATTCCCAATTTCAAATTGCCAATCCGTAGTTATGATTCAATGTGTTGGATCAAGGAATGAAGAACACCCCTGGTGCAGCCGCGTATGCTGTGCAGAAGCTGTAAAGAATGCGCTTACCTTTAAGGAAAAATTCCCAAGAAAGGATGTCTATGTTCTCTATCGTGATATCAGAACATACGGTTTAATGGAAGACTACTATCAGAAAGCACGAGAAAAAGGAGTTATTTTTATTCAGTATGATGAAGATACACCTCCAGAGGTCGATAATAAAAAAGGTGAACTATCTGTATCTATTCAGGATCCCATACTGAAAAGGAAACTACTTATCCCCTGTGACTTGCTCGTTCTCAGTGCGGGCATCATACCGCATGAGGAAAATGAAGAACTTGCAAAAATGCTAAAAGTTCCTCTCAATGAAGATGGTTTCTTCCTTGAAGCACATATGAAATTACGACCTGTTGATTTTGCTTCTGATGGTGTTTTTCTCTGTGGTATCTGCCATTCACCAAAGTTTATTGATGAAAGTATTGCCCAAGCGTCTGCTGCTGCATCACGTGCGGAGACTATACTTTCCAAAGATTATATTGAAGCAGGCGGTGCCATTGCTTACGTTAACGAAGAACTTTGCCGTGCTTGCGGCGAATGTATTGAAGCTTGTGAGTTTAATGCAGTTGAATTGGTAGAGAAGGAGGTTACCGGAGTTGAAGGCTGGAGTCCTTCAAAAACTCAGGTTGCGCGGGTAAACGCTGTTGTATGTAAAGGATGCGGTGCCTGCAACGTTGTCTGCCCGACAGGTGCTATCTCTGCATACCACTTTACTACAGAACAGATAGAATCTATGATAAAGGCAGCAACAGTTAAATTATAAAGAAATAAAAATAGTAGATCGAAAATGCGAAATTAAGAAATTAGTAAATTTAAAAGCAAAAATTAACAATGAAAAGCAAGAAGACAAAACAAAGGAAAACAAAGGGTAAAACTCAAAAGAAAAAGACAGTAAAAACAAAGAAAGATATTGAGCCAAGGATTATTACATTTGCTTGTAACTGGTGTTCATACGCAGGTGCTGATCTTGCAGGTGTGAGCAGAATGCAGTATCCTCCGACTTCTCGCATCATCAGAGTCATGTGTTCAGGCAGGATTATTCCAACCTTTATTCTTGATGCTCTAACAGATGGTGCTGATGGAGTTATTGTGAGCGGTTGCCATTTTGAGGATTGCCATTACATCAGCGGCAGTAAAAAGGCTGAAAAGATGATCGAAAGTACAAAAAAACTGATGCATTTGCTAGGAATGGATGAAAGAAGGCTCCGTTTCGAACTCATCTCTGCTGCAGAGGGGGCAAAGTTTGCTTCCGTTGCACGGGAATTTACAGAAGAGATAAAAAATATTATGAAAGAGAAGCATGGGAAAAAGTAATATAGATGATATAATTAAAAAAACAAATGCATCACTCTGTATAGATTGTGGTGAATGCACAGGAAGCTGTCCTGTCTCACGGGTAAATGTACATTATTCACCAAGACTCAGTGTTGAGAAGTTACTTCTCGGATACTTTAATGAGATAAAAAATGATGATGACATATGGTCATGCCTTACCTGCGGACTTTGCTCTGTAAGATGTCCTTCAGATGTTGATTATCTTGAGTTTATAAGGCTTGCAAGAAAAGAGATAAGGAAATATACTAATCAACTTAATTATTCTCACAATCGTATTCTTCAAAAAACAATGGAGATTATGGTACAGGGACAGTCTCAAAACAGAACTGATTGGATTAACAAAGACCTAAGGGTGTCCAAGAAGAGTCAATATCTCTTCTTTACAGGATGTCTCCCCTACTTCGAGGTAATATTCGAACACCTTAATATCCATCCACTTGATACTGCACGAAATGCCATTAAAATACTAAAAAAAATTGGTATAAAACCAATGGTCCGAAATGATGAGGTTTGCTGCGGAAAAGACCTTCTTTATAACGGTGACGAAGATAATTTTGTTAAACTTGCAAAGCTCAATAAAAAGATGATAAAAGAGAGCGGAGCGAAAAAAATTATATTTTCCTGTCCCGAATGTTTGCAGACGATGAAAGAGATCTACCCGCAATATGTTGGTAAGATGAACGTCGAGTTAATTCATATAACACAGTTGGTTGATGAAGCATTACAAAAAGAAAAACTCCATCTCGATTCTTCAAAGACTAAGAAGTTTACGTACCAGGACCCATGTGCCCTTGGTAGAGGATTGGAGATATATGATGCACCACGGAATATAATAAAAAACATTCCAGAGTCTGAACTTCTTCCAATGGAAAGAGAAAGAGAAGATTCAATCTGTTGTGGACCATCCGCCTGGATAAGCTGTACAAATTACACCAAGAGAATACAGTTTGTCAGGCTTGGACAGGCAGAAAAAACAGGAGCTCAGGTATTAGTAACTGCATGTCCCAAGTGTACTATTCATCTGAGCTGTGCATTGAGTGCGGATGATGTAGACTACAACATAAAACTAATGGATATAACAACCTTAATCGCAGAAACAATGAAAGGATAGAATAGCACACAGATTATCACAGATTAGAAAGAAAAGCACAAAATAATGTATAAGTATAAAGAAATTACACAACGAGTTGAAGAGATTTTTACAATGAAATGTTTCTGTGAAAATCTGTTTTATCTGTAAATATCTGTGTGCAAATGTTTATGAAAGGATAAAATGGCAAAAAGAAGTGATGAAGTAGTTGTCATTGGAGGTGGCATTGCAGGCATTCAGGCTTCGCTTGACCTTGCTCAGATGGGTTTGAAGGTCCATCTTGTCGAAAAGCTTCCATCCATCGGTGGAAGAATGGCACAGCTTGATAAGACATTCCCGACGAATGACTGCGCAATATGAATTCTCGCGCCCAAAATGATGGAAGCCGGTCGGCATCCAAATATCAACCTGCTCGCATACAGTGAGGTAAAATCTGTAAAAGGAAAAGCGGGGGATTTTACTGTTAAGGTAATAAAAAAAGCACGGTATGTAAATGAAACTGAATGCACTGCCTGTGGAAAATGCTTTGAGAAATGTCCCAAAAAGGTTCCAAATGAGTTTGATATGGGACATGGCATGCGGAAAGCTATCTACCTCCATTTTCCCCAAGGCATCCCAGCAATTGCGACAATTGACAAGGATAACTGTTTCTATTTTTCCACCGGAAAATGCAGGGTGTGTGAAAAATTCTGCGAGAAAAAGGCTATAGATTTTGATCAAAAGGATGAACTAATAACACTTCGCTCTGGAGCTATCGTTGTAGCAACGGGATTTGATGTATATGATCCAACCCACCTAACCCAGTATGGATATGGGAAATATAAAAATGTCATTACCGCTTTAGAGTATGAGAGATTAATATGTGCTTTCGGTCCGAAAAAGGGCGAATTAAAAAGACCTTCTGATGAGAAGCATGCGGAAGTATTAGGATATATACAGTGTGTTGGTTCAAGGTCGTTAAAGGATAATAGATATTGTTCGAGTGTCTGCTGTATGCATGCAACAAAGGAGGCAATGCTTGCAAAGGAGCACGACCCAAAAGCAAAATCCTATATCTTTTATACCGATTTCAGGGCAGTTGGTAAAGGATTCCAGAAATATATAAAAAGAGGTGAAGAAGACTACGGAATAAAATATATACGTTCAAGGGTTGCTGAAATAACAGAGGACGAGGAAAAAAACCCGATTATTTGGTATGAGGACACGGTGTCAAGAAGCGTTAAAAGAAAAAAGGTAGATCTTGTAGTGCTTGCCACTACTCTTGTTCCACGGAAGGATGCGCCTGCCCTTGCGAAGGTGCTCGGGATTGAACTTGATGATTGTGGATTCTTCAATACAGATCCATTTACTCCAACGGATACGACAAAAAAAGGTATCTTTGTTTGCGGATACTGCCAGGGACCACTTGATATCCCCGAGAGCGTAGCCCAAGCATCAGCAGCAGCGGAGAGAGCAGCAGACGTTATACTAGCAGGATCGCTCTGCTCGCAGGAACGATAAATGAGGTCAGTGAAGGATGTAGACGATACTGCAAGGCGCAGCCGATACAGTGAGTTCATAAAATGAACGAATTAAGAATTGGTGTATTTGTTTGCAATTGTGGTACAAACATCGGAGGTTTTATTGATGTTCCTGCGGTTGCTGAATACGCAAAAACGCTGAAGGGAGTTGTTTTTGCACAAACCAACCTATTCTCCTGCTCGGAATCAGGAACGACATCGATAAAAGAAGCTATCCGCGAAAATAATTTGAACAGGGTCGTCGTTGCTGCTTGTACACCATTGACGCATGAACCAACATTTAGAGCAGCCTGTATGGAGGAGGGGCTTAATCAATTTCTTTTCGAATTTGTAAATATTCGCGAGCACTGCTCATGGGTTCATATGCAGCAAAAGGAACTCGCAACTGAAAAGGCAAAAGAGCTTGTTCGAATGGGTGTTGCACGAGCAGCTTTTCTTGAAACTGGAGAAATGACAGATGTTGATGTTATACCCTCAGCTCTTGTTTTAGGTGGGGGTATTTCAGGTATTACTGCAGCGACTGCACTTGGAGGAATTGGCATCAAGACCATCCTGGTTGAGAAAGAGAAAAAACTTGGCGGCATACTAAAGGATTTGTATAAACTGTATCCAACAGGAGAAGATGCAAGTAAATTCCTCGATAAGAAAATAAAAAGTCTTATGAAATTTAAAAATGTTGAAATCATTACATCAACAGAAATAAAAACGATAGAAGGATATATAGGTAATTATACTGTTACCGTAAAGAAAGGGGAAAAGGAAAAAGAATACAAGGTGGGTTCTATTGTTTTGGCAACAGGAGCAGTATCATATGAACCTGATAAATCCAAAGGAAAAGATTTCTTCAATTTTGATGGAAAGAAAATTATTTCCCAGTTTCAACTTGAGAACAAGTTGAAGAAGGGAGCAATAAAAGAAAAAAATATTGTCATGATTTTGTGTGCCGGTTCAAGAACTCCTGAACGTATCTACTGCTCCAGGATCTGCTGCATGACTTCAATCAAGAATGCTCTCTTAATTAAGAAAGCAAATAAGGATACCGAGGTAACAATAGTGTACAGGGATCTTCAAACATATGGAACAGACTACGAAGAGGAATTACGAAAATCAAAACAGGCGGGTATCAGGTTTATCAGATACAACGAAGTGAAACCACCAACAGTGGATACGAAGAAGAAGAGTGTGATGGTCTACCATGAACTACTTGGCAGGGACATTGAACTCCCCTACGATCTCGTTGTTCTTGCAACTCCACTGGTTTCCCATGCAGATGTTGAAAATATTTCACAGAAATTGAAGGTTCCTGTTGACGAGCATGGATTCTTTTTGGAAGCACATGTAAAGTTACGACCGCTTGAGTTTGCAACAGATGGCATTTTTTTATGTGGATGTGCGCATTGGCCTGCAGACATTACGGAATCCATTTCCCAGGCGCTGGGTGCTGCATCGAAGGCTGCCATTCCTCTTCTCATGGGGAAAGTAACAGTAGAACCTATTATTTCATACGTAGATGAAGATAAGTGTTCAGGATGTGGCATATGTGAAGAGAACTGTCCATACGGTGCAATAAAAAAGGATCCGGAAAAGAAAAAGGCAACAGTAACTGCAGTAATTTGTAAAGGTTGTGGAATATGCGCAACAAATTGCCCTGAACAGGCTATTTCTATAAAACACTATAAACCAGAGCAGGTTTTCGCTCAACTTGAAGCAGCTTTTAAGGAGGAATAAGACATATGGCTTTTGAACCGAAGATCATTGCCTTTCTGTGTGCATGGTGAGGGTATGCAGCAGCTGACTTGGCAGGTGTGTCAAGAATGCAACACCCTACAAATACAAGAACGATTCGCGTTCTGTGCACGGGTCAAGTTGATCCTACATATGTGCTCAAAGCACTGAAGAACGGTGCTGATGGCGTTCTGGTCATCGGTTGCAGGCTTGGTGAATGCCACTACATTAATGGAAATTACCAGGCACGTGAAAAAATTGATATGACAAAAATAATGCTTGAGAAAGCTGGTATCTCTTCAAAACGTGTGGAGATGAGATTTATTTCATCTGCTGAAGGGAATAAGTATATTGAAGCTGTTAAAGAGTTTACAGATACAGTGAAATCTGTCGGACCTTCACCTGTTAGATCAAAAGAGAAATGTGAATCAATAAAGAGGATTCTCGATGCTCTCATTGCTGCTGCATCAGAATTCAGATTGAGGGCAATTGTTGCAAAGAAGAAGAAAATGATAGAAGAGGGCAATGTTTATAACGAAAAGATACCACAGGAAGAGATAGAGAAGGTTATCGACAATGCGGTAAATACAGAATTTGTCCGAAAGTTAATTGTTTCCTGCTTAAAGGAAAAGCCACAATCATGTATGGATATAGCTGATAAAATAGAGGTTCCGTCTGCTCTTGTTCTATCGCATTTATCGTATTTAAGGCGAAAAAACATCATAGATGTTGATAGAGTTAAAGAAAGAGTTCCGTATTATAAAATTATATAAAGAATGAAAAAAGAAGATATGAAAAAGGTTGGAGCCATTGCAGTCATTGGTGGAGGAGTCGGAGGTATGCAGGCATCACTCGACCTTGCTGATTCAGGTTTTAAGGTCTATCTCATAGATACAAAACCGAGCATCGGAGGAATGATGTCGCAACTTGATAAAACCTTCCCTACCAATGATTGTGCAATGTGAATAATTTCACCGAAACTTGTTGCCGCGGGACGGCACAGGAATATAGAACTTGTAGTCAATTCCGAAATTGCAGGAATTGAAGGTGAACCAGGAAATTTTAAGTTGAAAGTTATAAGAAAACCAAGATATGTTGACCCTTCAAAATGCACAGGATGCGGATTATGTGCTCAGTACTGCCCTGTAGAATCAATTGATTCTTACAATGCTGGAATGGGTATTGTTCCGGGTATCTTCGTTGAATACCAGCAAGCAGTTCCCCTTATCTATACAATCAACAGGGATGTCTGTATTGGATGTGGCTTATGTGCGCAATACTGTGAGGCGGATGCCGTAGACTATACTCAGAAAGAGCGTACGGATGTGCTTGATATAGGAGCTGTCATCATTGCAACAGGCACTGAAACGTATGATGTAGAACCCCTAACAGAATACGGATACGGAAGGTACAGGAATGTTGTATCTTCAATAGAATTTGAGCGTATCCTTTCCGCATCAGGTCCTTTTAGAGGACTTGTTCTCCGTCCATCGGATGGCGTCGAACCGAAATCAGTTGCCTTTATTCAATGCGTCGGTTCACGAAGCCTGGTTAAAGGAAATGAATACTGCTCATCAGCCTGCTGCATGTATGCTGTTAAGGAAGCCGTCGTTGCAAAGGAACATCTCCACGGACTTGATATATCCATTTTTTTCATGGACATACGTGCCTATGGAAAGGATTTTGATAAGTATGTAGAACGAGCAAAAGATTCGGGTGTCAAATTCATACGCTCACGCGTATCGAATATCAAAGAGAATGAGAATACAAAGGATCTTCGGATAACCTACGAATCCGATGATGGTAAAATGCAAACAAACACCTTTGGAATGGTGGTTCTCTCCCATGGATTATGCACTCCTCCCTCTTCCAGTGAACTTGCAGAAAAACTCGGGGTGGAACTCGATAGATTCGGATTCTGCAGAACCGGAGAGTTTACACCGCTTGAAACGTCACAACCAGGAATTTTCGTTTCCGGCACATTCCAAGGACCAAAGGACATTCCTGAAACCGTTATGCAGTCAAGCGGTGCCTCCGCACTGAGTTCCGAGTTGCTCGTTACAGAACGAGGTTCATTGATTACGAAAGCGGAGTATCCACCAAAGATTGATGTTATGGGCATTGGACCGAGAATAGGCGTTTTTGTCTGCTACTGCGGTATCAACATAGGCGGTTACGTGGATGTACCGGCTGTTTCAAAATATGTAGAGTCACTCGAAGGTGTCGTGTTTGTTGATACAAACCTGTTTACCTGTTCGCAGGACAGCCAGGAAACAATCAAACAGAAAATTATAGAACATAAGCTCAATAGGGTTGTCGTTGCATCCTGCACGCCAAGAACGCATGAACCGCTATTCCAGGAAACCTGTGAATCTGCCGGTTTGAACAGATACCTCTTCTCTATGGCAAATATCCGTGACCAGTGTTCGTGGGTACATATGCAGACAAAAGAAAAGGCTACTGAGAAAGCAAAGGATTTAGTCAGAATGACAGTAGCAAAGGCAAGGCTTCTTGAACCATTGGAACGATTAACTTTTGATTTAACGAAAAGGGGGCTTGTAATTGGAGGAGGACTTGCAGGAATGACCGCTGCACTCGGACTTGCCCGTCAGGGCTACGAAACAATACTGGTAGAGAGAGAAAATGAACTCGGCGGTAATCTGACGCATATACACTATACCCTTGCTGGAGAGGATGTTCAGGAACTCTTGAAATCGTTAAGAAAACAGATAAAGGATGAACCAAAGATTACCGTCCATATGAATTCCGAAATAACAGAGATTACGGGTTTCATCGGTAATTATAAAACAAAGATAAAGGATAAGGATACAGGAAAGGAGAGCGAGACAGAAAACGGAATAGTGATTGTTGCGACAGGCGGAAAAGAGAACAAACCAACCGAATATCTTTACGGAAAAAATGAAAAGGTTATCACCCAACAGGAGCTTGAGGTGAAATTAGCTCTTAACTCTCAACTCTCAACTCCCAAATCTATTGTTATGATCCAGTGCGTGGGGTCCCGCGAAAATGAAAAACCTTACTGCAGCAGGTACTGCTGTTCACAGGCAGTTAAGAATGCACTGAAAATAAAGGAGAAATTCCCGGAAGCTTCCGTTTACGTTCTCTACAGGGACATCAGGACTTACGGTACAAAAGAGGTTTATTACAATAAAGCACGCGAAAAAGGCATTCTATTTATCCATTACGATGAAGACAAAAAACCAATAGTCACCGAAAAAAATGGTGTAATAAATGTGGTTCTGAAGGATCCTGTACTCAAACGCGATTTATCAATAGACTGTGATTACCTTGTTCTTTCCCCTGGGATGGTGCCTCAGGAGGACAATGAAACTTATGCTAAGATGCTTAAAGTTCCGTTGAACCAGGATGGCTTCTTTCTTGAAGCACATATGAAGTTGCGTCCCGTTGATTTTGCAACGGACGGTATCTACATGTGCGGCATCTGCCATTCTCCTAAGATGCTCGATGAATCAATTTCGCAGGCAAATGCTGCCGTTTCCAGGGCATGTACAATTCTTTCAAAGGACAGGATACAAGCAGAAGGAACCATTGCCCATGTTGATATATACAAATGCGCTGCCTGCGGAACCTGCGAAGCAGTCTGTACGTACGGAGCCGTAAAGGTTGTAGAGAATGAAACCAGAACTGGAATTGAGAGATACGCGGAGGTAACAGAGGCATTATGTAAAGGATGCGGCGCTTGCGCATCAAGCTGCAGGATGTCAGCAATTGACATAAAAGGTTATGCAGACAAAGATATTGTTGCAATGATAGATAACTTTTAATCTTTAATCGTTAAGGAAGGAAGATGGAAGAAGATAAACAAAAGAAGGAATGGGAACCGAGAATAATTGCATTCCTCTGCAACTGGTGAGCATTTGCAGCAGCAGACCTGGCAGGTGTGTCAAGGTTCCAGTATCCTCCAAATATTGAAATAGTACGTGTTCCATGCGTCAGCAGGGTGAATCCACTCTTTATTCTTAGAAGCCTTCAGCATGGTGCCGATGGCGTTCTTGTTGCTGGATGCTACCCCGGTGAATGTAACTACTCAACAGGAAATCTTTATGCACGAAGAAAATTACTAATGCTCAAGAGTTATCTGGAGTATCTCGGGCTTGAGAAGGGGAGATTTCAATGTGCCTGGCTGTCATCAGCAGAGGCAGAACGGTTTGTAAAGATTGCAAAAGCAACAATTGAATCAGTAAGAAAACTCGGTCCTGCAAAGAAACTCGTCAGAAATAAATTTAACAGGGATTAAAAGAGAATTTAAGAGCTGAAAACAAGAATGAATAAATAATGGAAAAAATAGAGAAAAAAATCAGGGAAATAGCAGGTAAACTGCTGAAAGATAAAAAGGTCAAGCTTATTATCGGTTTTGAAAAGGGAACACTTCCACTCAAGGTACGACCAACCTTCGTAAGAAAACCAGAAGAGGTGGAAAAACTTATCTGGAACCCTTTCTGCGAGAACAATCTTGCCGTTTATATTCCATTTTACAGGAGATACCTTGATAACGGAGAGTCTATTGGTGTAATTGCAAAGGGATGCGATGCACGGTCACTGATTTTACATATTCAGGAGAATATTGCAAAACGAGAACAGATCTTTATCATTGGTATTCCGTGTGAGGGAATACTTGATAGAAAAAGAATTGAGAAAGAGGTTTTCCCCGGTGAAATCACCGAGGCGTCTGAAAAAGATGATACGATACTGGTCAAAGGTAATGGATTCGAGAAAACCCTCAGGAAGAAGGATTTTCTATGCGAAGACTGTATTGTCTGCAGCCACCGGAAACCCGTTGTGTATGATGAACTGGTTGAAGGTGACGTAAAGGAGACGGAAGCAGCAGATA
>SOIS01000157.1 GCA_004375965.1 Candidatus Cloacimonadota bacterium
TCTTGATTCTTAGTTGCTTTCCTATAGTGTAACTCATTTTTGGAGAAGGACAGAGCCGCAATTTGGACATCTCACTTCCATGCAAGGAACTCCTCTTCTATGGGATTTCTCAAATCCACATTTTGGAAATGTGCATATTCCAATAGCGCCAAGACCCTGTACGGATGCTTTACCACCACCTTTTCCCATTCCTTTCACAGAACCCTGCCTCTTCCAGGTCCTTGTCCTCTTTTTGAAGTCTGCCCCCTTCCATTGCCTCTATATTGAACCATTTAGCCCTCCTTTTTCATTCTTAAAATTATAAATGAGCCTTTTCCATAACCATCTTTTACATCATCTACTTTTTTCAGTTCCTGAGGTTTCTGGGAAAGAGTCTGTTTAACTTCAGGTTTGCAGAACCTTATTTTTTTAAGCCTATTCAGTAGATAATTCGTTGAGTAGAAATTGGCTTCACTATAGAAGGGATTCTTGTCTTTTTTATATATATAAGACATTCCCAAAGGACTTTCTCTGTCAATAAAACCCAGAAGGATAAATCCCCCAGTTTTTAATATCCTCCAGCACTCTTTAAAAGTTTTCTCAAGGTCATCTACAAAACATACTGTGGTGGTCAATAAAACATAATCAAAGATATTAGATGCAATGGGTAGTTCCTCTGCAACACCTGAGAAGACCTTTATACCCCTATTTTTTGCCTTTTTCAGCATAGATAGCGAAGGATCCATTCCTATATCTATCCCAAGCGGTTTACAGAACCTACCGGTTCCAACTCCGATCTCAATTCCTTCGCCCTCAGGTATCAATTCTTTAAGCCCCTTTAATTCAGATAAGTAGGCTAAACAGTTCTCTTCAAACCATCTATCGTATCTATCAGCATATCTCTCAAAGGGCTCTATTTTAGGATTCATCTTGGTTGTCTTAAAGGAAGACTCCATACCTTTTTGATCTTATAGGATACTTCATTATCCATAAAATCTACAAGAGGGATTCATTTGATCATCGCTTCAATAACAGGGCAGGATGTGCCTGGAGGAGCATCAATGATAACAATTCTTGTTGGATTAATATAATTTTTAACTGCTTTGATTAAGGGTGGAGACATTGTTTCTCCTATATTCAGTCTTCCTTGTACAAATTGCAGGTTATTTGAATTACCAATTTCAACAACACCTATATCCTTATTAACTTCCGTAATTGCTTTTTGAGGGCAAAGAAGACTGCATCCTCCACAACCGTGGCAAAGATTAGGAAAAGTCAACACTTTATCTTTCAGAACAGCCAGAGCATTGTAAGCACAAACTTCTGCACACCTACCGCAGAAGTTGCATTTAGACTCATCTATCTTTGGCACAGGAATAGAAGCAGTTAGTGTTTTTTTAATTCGTGGATTCAAAAAAATATGGGCATCAGGCTCTTCAACATCACAATCCAGGAATTGAACATCATTATTTATGGAAAGGGCAAGATTTGTGGCAATTGTGGTTTTTCCTGTTCCACCTTTTCCACTGGCGATAGAAATTATCACAGAATTATTCTCTTGCCATTCTTATTCCACATTTAGGGCAATTTACAGAATAGCAGGGGACTCCTGCTTGATGAGCCACTTTTGTACCACAACTTGGGCAGATGCAATTTCCACTAGGACCTGCACCGGGACGATTGCCACCCATTCTACCCCCACCTCTGCCTTGACCTAAACCTCTACCTCTACCTGTTCCTGAACCCTGACTAATTGGCATATTAAATAACCTCCGTTATTTTTTCATTCCTTGCGTACCAAATTTTGAATTTACACTAGGAGTCGGAGTTGGTTTAAGTTCACCTTTAATATACTTATCTATTTCCTCCTTAACACTACCCGAGGCTCCTGTAATTACATCTACTCCTGCTTCTTTTAGTGTCTGGAAGGCATTAGGACCAACATTACCTGTTATAACTGCTTTCAACTGTTTATTTGCTACAAGTTGACCCGATTGAATACCTGCACCACCCATTGCATCAATATTGGGATTTTGAATTGCTTCAAATTCGAATGTCTCTGTATCTACAATAATAAAATACTGACATCTTCCAAACCGTGCGTCAATCTGTGAATCTAAATTATCCCCTTGTGAAGTTACACAAATTTTCATATCATATCTCCTCTTTTTTAATGATTCCTTTTATCTTTATGATTGCACTCGGTCTTATCTAATCCATAACCCTTACCTTGCCCAGGTTTGCATAGACTTTCGCCACCCTCCAATGTTCCTTTTTGAAGCTTCTCTATTACCTCATCTATTTTTCCACTTACACCTACAATTGCCTGTATCCCAAGTTCATTAAAAAACCCTTTTGCTTGCCTTCCCATTCCACCAGAAATAATACATTCAACACTTCTTTCTTGCAAAAATTGTGGTATGAATCCAGGGTGATGTCCAGGATTCTCTATAACTTCCTTATTTGTGATTTTTCCATCATCGATAGATACTATAGTAAAGTATGGGCACCTGCCAAAATGAGCAGATACAAAATCACCATCTGTGGATATAGCTACTCGCATATTTTTTACCTCCGACTAAAAAAGTGGGGGATAGGGAATAGAATATTTAATCTATTCCCTATCATCTACTGTTATTTATTCTCCTTTGATGTCTTTTCAGCCTTTTTCAAAATGTCAATGCGATTTTGAACATCCTCGAGTCTGGTCTTTATAAACTCGGCTTCTTGCTTTAGAATATCCATTTCTTGTTCAGGTATCAGTTCTGGACCTAATGGTTGTACTAAATAGGGATCTGCCAAACCTCCAAATGGAGGATAACCATAAGCATTTCTTGCCCATCCTGGTAGGCCTGTAGCCCAATACCAGTGCCTCCGTCCACGACCTCGACCAAACCAACCTCTACCAGGAATTGGATTAGCATATCCTGGCATTTGATATCCAGCACAGTAACCTGCAGCTCTACCTGTCATCGGTCCTAATCCTGCTGGACCTGTTCTATCTCCGCCTGGCATATTAAGCCTCCTTTCTTTTTGTTAATTAAAACCATTTTCATTTACATATAAAAATATATCTATTTTTTATTCTTACATCTTTCACATAATCCATAAAATTGGATAAGATGATTTGAAATCTTAAAATTGTATCTTTTAGAAAGTTCCTTTTCAGTTTTTGAAAGTAACTCTTTTTCTTCTTCAATAAAATCTGTATAATCTATTACTCTACCACAGGATGTGCATACTAAATGGTGGTGATGCCCAACACTTTTTGGTCCCATGGATAGCTCATATCTCGCTCTACCATCTCCAAAGTCAAATTTAGACACAAATCCCATCTGGACAAGTAATCCCAAAGTGCGATAAATAGTAGTAAGTCCAATAGTAGGATAGATATTATGGACCTCCAGATATATATCTTCAGCACTTAGATGTTTAGATGTTTTACTTAAAACATCTAAAATTGATTCTCTTGGTGTAGTTAACCTATAACCACATTCTCTGAATCTTCCGTGCCACCAGGGTGGTCCAACTCCAAATCTTTTAGGCATTTAATTATCTCCTATTGATAATGGTTTTCATTATCAATATATATTATAATTCAATCCTTGTCAAGCCCTTTTTGTAAAAATTTTAAAAAGTTCAAGATTCTTTGTTTTTTGTGTCCCCCTACCTTTGTGGTGAATTACAAGATGGTAAAGATATGGGGAAAATAAGGTTAAGAAGACCGGGGACCGGAGAGAGAATGCGGGAATTTGGTAAATAGTTGATTTTAGACTCGTGACTCTTGACTTAAGACTGTCGACTTATGATGGCTTGACAATGATTTTATAATCATTACAGTGTGGTTAAATAATTAGAATTAGTCAAAAAATAAAGGAGGATTATTGTGAGTCAGAAAGACATTGAAAATCAAGTAGTTCTGGCTATAAGACGTGCGGAAACAGAGTTACCCAAAGATGTAATCTTAGCGTTGGAAAAGGCATATGAGATTGAAGAAGGACTTGCCAAGGTTCAACTTGAAGCAATCCTTCTGAATATAAAGGTTGCTCGGGAAACTTCTACCCCCATGTGTCAGGATACTGGAATACAGACATTCTATATAGAAGCAGGTACGGATTTCTTATATCTCGGAGAATTGAAGGAAATAATAACGAATGCTGTAATGAAAGCTACTAAAGAGGTCCCTCTTCGTCCAAATACTGTGAATCCCTTTACTGGAGAAAATCCGGGAAATAATGTGGGT
>SOIS01000212.1 GCA_004375965.1 Candidatus Cloacimonadota bacterium
CTTCTGTTTATAAATTGTGCATTTTGTTACGTTTTTTAACATAAGATAACCAGCCTGTTTCGCTAAGTTTAATAATAATTTAAATTTAAATTTATGGCACAAATCTTGCGTATTATTATATTGAAAACAATCATAGTGTAACAAAGGAGGAGAAATGAATAAGATACTTATTGTCGATGACGACTCTAACATTCTGTTTCTTTTCGCAGAGATACTTAAGATGGATGGATACAATGTAGTAACAGCATCAACCGGGACCAAAGCCTTGCAGTTAGTGATTCATGACCATTTTAATCTTTTAATTCTTGATATTAAGATGCCCGGCATTCATGGTCTTGAAATTCTCAGAAGGCTAAGGGAAAAAGGTAATAAGATACCTATAATTATCTGTTCAGCATTTGAGGGAATGAAGGATGATTTTGTCATCAAATCTTATGAAATAACTGATTATCTTGTTAAGCCTGTTGATTTGAAGGTCTTGAGTGAATCAGTAAAAAAAACCTTAGAAAGAAATGTCGAATAATTTTGAAAACCCCATTTCTCAATATAAAGCAGGGGAGGCTCGCAAACTGCCTGTCTTTCTCGAGGAAATCCTTGAGGAGATACAGGAAAAAGTAGAATGTGAAGCAGGTTCTATCATGCTTTTTGAAGATGAAACGCAGGAACTTGTATTCAAGGTTACAGCAGGAGCGAAAAGTTCTGAAATAAAAAAACTCAGTGTTAATATAAACGAGGGAATAGTGGGATGGGTATTTCGGAAAGGGGAGCCTCTACTGGCTAATGATACTATACGAGATAAAAGATTCTGTAATAAATTTGATAAATCAACTGGCTTTACAACAAAATCAATTATTGCAGTCCCATTAAAACTTGGAGATAGAGTCGTAGGTGTTATGGAATTGCTTAATAAAAAGAAGGGGAATTTTAACCAGAAAGATTTTAATATTGTTCTATCATATGCTTCACTTACCTCAGTCGTTATTGAAAATATTGAGCTTTATAAACATCTCAGGAATTTGGTTAACAGGGTAAAAAACTTAGAAAATTATCAAAAGGTTCTTCTTGAAAGTTTAACTGATGGTATTATATCAATAAACTCGAAAAAGAAAATAGTTAGTTGTAACACAAGTATTCAGGTAATACTTAATAGAGATAAAGATTCAATAATTGGAAAATCCATTTCAGTTTTTTTTGATTCCAAAGAATCTATTAAAACGATTATAACAGGATGTCGTAAGAGAGGTAAGATAAAGGATCTATTCTGTTATCTTAAGATAGATAAAAATAAAAGAATCCCGGTGGCTATCGATGCATCCTTACTTCATGACGATAGTAAAAATAAAGGGATTGTAATTGTTGTAAAAAACTTGAAGAGTGCTTTGAATCAAGAAGAGCTAAAAAGAGAGACTATCCTGAGATCAGATCTCGTCTTCAATCTTTCTCATGAATTTAATACCCCCATGACTGTCATTCAAGCAGGTATTCAAATAATAAAGAGAAACTTAAATGAAAATGAAAATAATAAATATATAGAAATTATAGATAGTAATGTGGAGATATTGAGAGAAAGGATTCAAACATTTTTAGACTATCTGAAGGCGGAGAAGGATCAATGGAAGGTTCGCTTAAGAAGGATACGCCTCGATTCAATTTTAAACCAGGTAATTGAGGGATTCAACAATAGGTTTCCCGAATATAAATTCATTTTATCTTTACCCAGTTCTCCTATCTATATATATGCAGATAAAGAGCAGATAGAAAAGGTTTTAGGGATGATACTTAAAAACGCTATTCAATACTCAGAAGCAGGAAGTAAAATTAAAGCCAGGATTACTTTAAACAATAAGTTTATTAACCTCGACGTAGAAGACAATGGTCGGGGGATCTGCTCAAAAAATTTAGAATATATTTTTGATAAATTCAAGAGGTTTTCTGACCCCCTTAAGGAGACATCAAGTGGTTTGGGCATTGGATTGTGGTTAGCAAAATATCTGTTGAAAATGAACAATGCAAATATAAAAATAAAGAGTAAGGAGAACAAAGGAACAATTGTCAGATTATCATTCAAGAAGTATCGGGTAAATCCATAGAAAAATAGATAATATTTTAATGGTTCATTTAGATTGTTCTATAACATTTTTAACAGTCAGAAGAAGATTTGCTAAGTCGTAAGGTTTCTGTAAAAATCTATATCCTTTCTGGTTTATTTGGAACTGCGCGGTTTAGTCTTCTTACTTTCTTTATCAGGTTGTAATGAAATAGCACTGAGATAAATGTTAAAAGTTGTACCTTTCCCGGGCTCACTGTAAACATTTATCCAACCTTCGTGTTGTTTTATTATACCATAAACAGTAGATAATCCAAGACCCGTACCCCTTTCTCTTTCCTTTGTACTGAAAAATGGTTCAAATATATGCTGAATGATTTTTTTTTCCATTCCTACCCCTGTATCTTTAATAGAGAGACAGACAAATCTGCCTGGCTTCGAACCTTCGATGAACAGACAATCGTCTTCATTCAAAGTTACATTTTTGGTCTCAATCGTGAGTTTGCCATCATTAAGCATCGCATCGCGGGCGTTGGTAGCAAGATTCATAATCACCTGCTCAATATGACCTGGATCTACCTTCACGCATTCAAGTTCCGGTTCAAGAACAGTGAATAGTTCAATGTCCTCGCCGATGATAAGACGAAGCATCTTCTCTATTTCTGTCACAAGGATATTGAGATTAAGTATCTTCAATTTCAGTATGTGCTTGTGGCTGAAGGCTAAAAGTTGTTTGGATAGTAAGGTGGAGCGTTCCATAACCTTTTTGATTTTTTCGACGTGCTTGCGAAGTGGATCCTGCTCACTGAGACCGTTATAAAGGAGATCGCTGTAGCCCTCCATTGCCATCAGCATATTATTAAATTCGTGAGCGATACCACCTGCCAATCTCCCGATTGCTTCCATTTTCTGAGAATGACGAAATTGTTGCTCAAGTTTCTTCTGCTCTGTGATATCCAAAAGAGAAGCTAAACTCTTTTTTGTTCCGGGAATAATAGATATGTGTAAAATAATATTTTTAATGTTACTCTCTCTATCAATGAAACTGAACTCATAGCGTTTTGGAGCTAAATTTTTATCAACTCTTCGTAAACGATGATACTTCTTCATTTTCTCCAAATCCTCTTTCACAACAAATTCAGTCCAACTTTTCTTACCCTCAATTTCCTCTCTTGAATAGAAAGACAGATTCTCAAATTCTGTGTTTGCTAAAGATATTGTCATGTCTTCCTCAATGATTAGCATTGCAGTACCTGTGGTTTCAAAAATAGTTCGGTACCTTTCTTCGCTTTCACGCAGTGCCTCCTCCGCCCGCTTGCGGTCGGTGATGTCTCTGATAATACCCAAGGTCCCAAGAAATTTCTTATATTTTTCATGTATATCAGCCTCGTAAAATCCTGTAGCACTAACATTACCAAAGGTGATTACAGCACCAATCTTTTCTTTTTCTTTACTTCCAAAGTTTTTTGGTATCAACCGTACCCCAAGGTCTTTTGTTTTTCTTTTGCCTGTTCTTCTCTCATCAAATAGTTTTGGTCTATTTTCATCGCCAGTTGCTTTGCCCTTATGTTTGGGTAAAGCAATAACCCTGCTAAAAGATTTAACATCGTCTGGATGTATTATTTTGCTGAAATGTTTTCCAATAAGTTCTTCTGGTTCATAACCCAAAATTCGCACGGAATTGCTTATGAATGTAAAATGCCCATCCGGATCAATTTTGTAGACTATATCAGGTAATTTTTGCAATACAGTTCTATAAAGTTTTACTCTCTCCCGCTGTTCCTCTTCTACCTGTTTGTGCTCGGCTTCTAATGCCTCTAATTTAGCAATCATTTTGCGCAATTCTTTTATTTCACTTATAAGTTCATTCCTTGCCTTCTTCTCGTACCTCATCTTGGTTTTTTATTAAAATTGAATAAATTTTTCTTAACTGCAAGTTGAAGAAATACCCTACAATTTTTAAACATTTTTAAACAATGATATAGGTTTCCTTAAAGATTATTAAGCAAAAAAATCGGAAAGGGAGAGTAATTATCAATAAAATTTTCTTTTTTAACCATATACATTCTTTTTATTTCTATAAGTAAATTCTATATCAGTTTGGAATACTTTTTAATCTTTATTATAATTTAAGTCTATCTTTATTATCGCTACTTATATATGAATCCAACCCA
>SOIS01000021.1 GCA_004375965.1 Candidatus Cloacimonadota bacterium
ACTGCTTGTATTAATACTATTTTGATACATTTGGGTCGTTTCCTTCGAATTAAAAAACGTATCATAGAATTTAATAAGCATAAGCTTGTAGAGATGTATCTTGAGAGTAAACCACCATTTGTAAACAACGAAATTCTACAATTAGTGGAGAGATTCTTGATTTCCGAGAAAATTTCAAAAGAAGATAATGAACACATTATACACTATACAAAGATGCTAAGAAAGCAGATGAACACATATCTGGGAATAACTGTTTGATACTGTGAAAAATATTATGAAAGAATAAGACGAGCGAAACCAACTCTATCCCCCCTTTGAAAAAGGTCTTTAAAATCCCCCTAAACCCCGTTAGATGGAGAAACTTATCTAACGGGGTAAATCCCCCTTTGGGAAAGGGGGACTTATTAGGAGGGAGATGTTTAGAAAAAAGTGAATCCAGCTCTATCGCCCCCTTTGAAAAAGGAAAATCAACCCTATACCCCCCTTTGAAAAAGGGGGGCTAGGGGGGATTAAATTGTGATAGGACAGAAATAATAAGATAACAATCTTTAAAATAGTAGGTTAAAAGAAATTTGATTAAATACTTTTCACAGTACCACTGTTTGAGTAAGGAAGATACCTTGATATTATTGAGAAGCTCTTAGATCCATGAAGTCCAGGATTATAGGAAAGGATAAATAAATTTGTAAATAACTTGACTTTTAATTATATTTGCATATACTGTCAGGGATGTTTTAACTAAGAATGAAAGAAATTATATTGTACCAGGAGGCTAAAGATGGTGAACGAACTTTCCATTGAAAAACTAAGATGGGAATGTGACCAAAAGATGTTGCGTTTTAAAACTACTGAGGAGATATCACCTCTTAAGGAAATAATCGGTCAAGAGAGGGCAGTAAAGGCGCTCAGGTTTGGTTTGGAGATCAAGGAGATTGGGTTTAACATCTATGTGGCTGGTCGTACAGGGACGGGGAGGGAGACTGCGGTAAAAGATTTTTTAGAGGAGTTTGCTAAGAATAAACCCGTACCCCCTGATGTGTGTTATGTAAATAACTTTAATGACCCCTATGAACCAAAGGCGATAGAACTTCTCCAAGGCAAAGGGAAAATTTTCAAAAGGGACATGGCAAATCTCATAGATGAGGTGCGGAGGGTACTTCCTGAAGTTTTCAAAAGCGAGGATTATGCCGCAAAAAGGGATGCAACAATGAAAACAATCAAGGAAGAAAGGAAAAAACTTTTTGAACAACTTAATAAGAGAGCTCAAGATGAAGGGTTCATCCTTCAAAGCACACCCACAGGTCTGCTTATTATCCCTGTGGTGGATGGGAAACCCCAAAGCGAGCAGGACTTCATGTCCCTCAAACCAGAGTTGAAGGACAAAATCCAGAAGAAAAAGGAGAAATTAAGCATAGATCTTAGGAGTGCTGTGAGACATTTACGGGGTTTAGAGGGGAAAGTTAATGAAGCGCTAAAAAAATTGAATCATGAGGTTGCCCACTATGTCATTGACCATCTGGTAGATGACATAAAAGAGAAATATAAGAAGTTTACTGAAGTAGTAACGTACTTAAAAGAGGTTCAAGATGATATATTAGATAACATTACCCAGTTCTTAAAGGAAAATGAAGATTCCTCTTCTGATTTTTTAGCTCCGTGGATGAGCAAGATTCCCCTCAAAAAATATGAGGTGAATGTAATAATAGATAATTCAAGCCTTCAAGGGGCTCCAGTGATAATAGAGCACAATCCCACTTATAGAAATCTTTTCGGAAGGATAGAAAAGGAGGCACAATTGGGTGTCCTAACCACCGACTTCACAATGATTCATGCTGGTTCGCTACACAAGGCTAATGGAGGGTTTTTAGTTCTGACTGTGGAGGAATTGTTAAAGAATTTGTTCTCCTGGGAGGGATTAAAGACAGCTCTGATGAATGAACGGATCATCATTGAAGAGGCAGGGGAACGCTTAGGCTTCATTACCACAAAAGGTTTAAAACCTGCACCCATTCCCCTTAACATTAAGGTAGTCCTCTTAGGAAATCCGCTTCTCTACCACACTATATATATGATGGATATGGAATTTAGGGAGCTGTTTAAAGTTAAGGCAGAGTTCGACACTGCCATGGACAAGACGGAAGAAAACATGCAGAAGTATGCAGCCTTCATTTGCACTTTCTGCCGGAAAGAGAACCTCAAACACCATGATGTTTCTGCTGTGTCCCAAATAATTCAGTATGGCTCCAGACTGGCTGAAGATCAGGAGAAACTCTCCACGAGGTTTGCCGATGTCGGCGATATTATCCGTGAGGCCAACTTCTATGCTACCCAAGATGATTCCGATCATATAACTGCTTTCCATGTTCAAAAGGCAATCGAAGAAAAGATATATCGCTCTAATCTTATTCAAGAGAAGATTCAAGAGATGATTGATCGGGGATTCTTACTTATTGATACAGAGGGCGATACTGTTGGACAGGTGAATGGTCTTTCTGTTACAAGTCTGGGAGATTTTGCTTTTGGAAGACCCTCCCGTGTTACTTCCAGCATAGGTATGGGCAGAGAAGGAATTATTGATATTGAGAGAGAGGCGAAGCTGGGAGGACGCATCCATACAAAAGGGGTGATGATACTTAGTGGATACCTGGCTGAGAAATACGCTCAAGAGAGACCACTTAGTCTTTCCGCCAGACTTGTCTTTGAACAAAGTTATGGGGAGGTGGAGGGGGACAGTGCATCGAGCACCGAACTCTATGCTATCCTCTCCAGTCTTTCAAATCTCCCTATTAAACAGTCAATCGCTGTCACGGGCTCGGTGAATCAAAAGGGCGAAGTTCAAGCTATCGGTGGGATAAATGAAAAGATAGAAGGTTTCTTCGAAGTATGCAAGATAAAGGGCTTGACAGGTCAACAGGGTGTAATCATCCCTAAAAGTAACGTACAAAACCTGATGCTGAAAGAGGAAGTGGTGAATGCTGTGAAGGCAGGGAAATTTCACATTTACCCTGTTGGTACAATTGATCAGGGGATTGAGGTTCTTACAGGAGTAAAGGCTGGCGAAAGACAGACCGATGGCACTTTCACGGATGGAACCGTGAATTACATGGTAGATGAAAGGTTGAAAGAAATTGTAGAGAGGCTTAAGGAGTTCCCCGAAACCCCGACAAAAGGAAAGAAAGAAGAGTAAACCATGGGAAACAAAGGAGTTAATGAAATGAACGAGGAAAAAAAATATTCAGCCCAGGAATGCCACAAGAAATTCGCAATTGAGTTAAACAATCTTGTATGGAACCTTTTGGGAAAAAAGGAGAGGACTCACGAAGATAATGAGAAAATGATTCACGCTGCTCATGCTTCTTGTTATCATTGGGGAGAAATTGGAGAGCCAATTAATTTGCAGAGAGGTGAGTGGATGATTTCTCATGTGTATGCAATTCTTAACAGGCAAGAGCCAGCACTCTATCATGCAAAGGAATGTATGGAGTTGACAGAAAAGAATAAATTTGTGGATTTTGATCTTGCCTATGCTTACGAAGCAATGGCAAGAGCATACGCTGCAACCGGAGAAAAATCCGAGTGTGAAAAGTATATGAGGTTAGCAAAGGAAGCGGGAGAGAAGATAAAAGGTGATAAGGATAAGAAGATATTTGTAGGTGATTTTGAATCAGGTCCCTGGTATGGAATGAAGTAGTGTTTTTAGTGTGGAATCAACAAGAGGAGGCACAATGAAAGAAAATGTTAAACTTGGAATTATTATCTGCAACCGATACCATACCTGTGCTGGTGGTAAATGCTTCAGAGCACTGCGAAATAGAGAGGGAGCCTTTAGCATTTATAAAGAAAAAGAGGTAGAGGTTGTCGGGTATACAACCTGTGATGGTTGTCCTGGCGGGAACATAGAATATGCCCCCGAAGAGATGAAGAAGAATAGGGTGGACGTGATTCACTTCGCAACAGGATTGGTTGTAGGTTACCCGCCTTGTCCTTACACTGCACATTTTCGTGATTTTATTCAGGAAAAATATAATATAAAGGTAATTGTAGGAACACATCCGATTCCTCAAAAGTACTATATTACACACTCAAACCTGAGAACATGGGATTCTCCCCAATGGAAGAAACTTATCCAGCCAACATTAGCTGATGAGAAAACCCGTTTAGCCTATGATTGAAATAGCAAAGGATTAGAATGTTG
>SOIS01000036.1 GCA_004375965.1 Candidatus Cloacimonadota bacterium
CGAAAAATATCTTGAAAAAAGAAGAAAAATAAAATAAAAAAGGGACCCCATTAGAATATTTCATATCTAACAGGGCAGGCAGGTTACTTTTCCAAAAAGCTTAAAAGTTTACTCCTGTCCCCCAAAAACAAAACATGATTAAGTTATTATAAAAAACAACGGTGTCAGCACAACGATTTCTCAAATCTCAAAAAGCCAGGCGGATTTGCGTCCAGAAATTCTTTCTTTTATTCCCCACTGAAAATATATAATTCGATTATCTTTTATTGTTTTCAACCTTGCAGATGATACAAGATTTGCAACGGTTTTCACCCTATTGTCTTTCGCTAAATCTGCAGGAAAAATTATTACTTCACGCGGTGTTACATAACAAAAGTAGGGAATGAATTTCCAGATCTTCGCTGCTCTCTTTAACTTATCGCTTGCGATCTCTAAATCCAGGCAGAGTGACCGTTTCTGCCTTGTTTTTACACTTATTCCTATTAATTTATCTTTTTCAAAGAGAAGCCCTCTCGTATCATTAACAAGTAAATCAAATCCTTCAGACTTTGCAACTATCACATGCAATTTTTTCTTCACTAAGTAATACGATATTAATAACTTACCAAAGTCACCCGAGACCAGTTCGTCAATACCACTGATTGACGGAATTGATATTCCTTTTAATATTTGTTTTGGCATAATAACTCCTTTTTTACCGTAGAGACCGCCCCATTGAATTGCTGATGTATACCAGTGTTTCCCTTCATGTTCTACCTTCTCATATAAACATATCAAAAAAGTTTCTTGAAGTCAAGGGGAAAAAAGTAAAGATTAGAGAGAATATATGTTAGAGGAAAGTAATTGTTTCCACTACACCAATTGTTTACAGTGGTATGTGGTAAATTTTTCTTGCAATGTTTTGGGATTTGCTGTAAGATAACGCAAATTAATACTCTATTTGAAAGGAGTTGTAATGAGGCCGATCCTGAGATTTCTTGATGATGAACTTATAGAGAGAATAATTTCGGAAGCAAGGGATGTTCTCTGCAAACTTGGTGTCGAAATTAACAACAAGAACATTCTTTCTATGCTACAAGACCATGGTGCAACAGTGGAGATAGATAATAACCACGTTCTTTTTACAGATGAGATTATTGACAGGGCATTGAAAACAGTCCCACCCTCCTTCAAACTCTACGATGTTCTTGGCAATGAAACCCATAATTTTTCAGAATATAATGTCTATTTTACTCCTGGCTCTGCTGCGCTACATATCCTCGATTACGAAACAAAAAAAATTCGCAAACCAAAAACTTCTGATTACATCAGGTATGCAAAGGTTATAAGTCGGCTTGATAACATTGTTTCCCAGAGCACAGCATTTATACCTGCTGATGTTCATGAAAAGATCTCAGATAGCTATCGTCTCTACCTCAGCCTTCTTTTTTGTGAAAAACCTGTTGTCACAGGAGCATTTACAAGCGAAGCGTTTGCTATTATGAAGGACCTGCAGCTTGCAATTCGCGGTACAGAAGAAGGACTTGTTGCAAAACCCCTTACAGTATTCTCCTGCTGTCCAACTTCTCCGATAAAATGGAGTGATGTAACATCGCAGAATGTTGTTGACTGTGCTCACTATTCTATCCCGATAGAATTAGTATCTATGCCATTGTCAGGATTTATTGCACCTGTCACCCTTGTTGGAACATTGGTGCAGCATACCGTTGAGACACTAAGTGGTATTGTAATAAGCCAGTTAACCAATCCAGGAACACCAATCCTTTACGGTGGTTCACCCTCCATATTTGATGTCCGTTACGAGACAACACCAATGGGGGCTGTGGAGACAGAGATGATTGATTGTGCATATAACGAGATAGGAAAATACCTTGGTATGCCAACCCAGGCTTATATATCACTCAGCGATGCAAAACAGTTTGATGCGCAGGCAGGACTCGAATCATCAATGGGAGCAACTCTGGCAGCCCTTTCCGGTATAAACAGCATATCGGGTCCTGGAATGCTCGATTTTGAAAGCTGCCAGAGCCTTGAAAAGCTCATTCTTGACAATGAAATTTGCGGAATGACCCTTCGTTTAATAAAAGGAATAGAGACAAAAGAGGATTTTCCTTCACTTCCGAGATTCAAGGAACTTCTCAAGGAAAAACACCTCCTTATTTCAAAACATACCAGTCGTTACCTCAAAGAAGAATTTTATTTCCCTGGACCTGTAATAGATAGGGCTAGCAGAGCAAGATGGCAAGAGGAAGGTAGTTTAACACTCTGGGAAAGGGCACATAGTGAGGTGGAAAGATTAATAAAGGACTATTCGACATCAAGACTACAGGAAGATACAAAAAGGGAGTTGACAAAACTGATGAAAGCGGAAGCAAGCCGATATGGGATGGAGTTTTTACCAAGTGAGTGTAAAAAATATTTGCTTTAGTACAACAGCCGATCCATCCTGGCTCGCAAAACGAGCCAGGATGCCTCGGCTGTTAGACAAATCAGAGTAGCTTTATGAGAGAGATAATCGAAATTTCAAACGGTGATATAACGGCAGAGAAAGACAAAGTTTTAATGAATCAGGGTATCTCTCTTAAAGATGAACTGCCAGAAAAAGTAATAACTCTTCTTGGAAAAGCAATGGATATTTTCATTACATTTTCCCATCCTGTAGGTATCATTTCAGATATTTCAATTTCTGAATTTGACACTGTATATAAGGGTGAAGGACTTAATGAAAAGGATACTCCCGTTGATGAAATTTTCAGGGAGGCAGATAATCTTGCTCTTTTTGCCGTTACAATCGGTGAAAAAGTGAGTAAAAAAATAGATGAACTCTTCAAAAAAAATGAATTTGCCCTGGGAAGTATGTTGGATTCTACAGCTTCAGCTGGTGCTGATAAGGCAGCTGATATTGTTGAAAACCGTTTTTTAAATCTGCTCCTGAAAGATGGAGAGGCTACTCCCTCAACAGGAATTTTAAGATATAGTCCTGGTTACTGCGGGTGGCACATAAGCGGGCAGAAAAAGCTATTTGAATTTATCCATCCTGAGGAGATTGGTATCACACTGCTTGATAGTTTTCTAATGAAACCGTTAAAATCAGTATCAGGTGTAATCGTTGCTGGAAAAAAAGAAATTCATAACTTTGAAGACTCTTATCCGTTCTGCAGTCAATGCAAAACGCACTCCTGTAGAGAAAGGATACGGGCTCTCTTTATAGAAGATAGCCCTAACAACAGGCAAGGTAGAACATAATGGATTTATTAAAAGAGATTTTGGAACACTTGCAGCACGGTGATGATGAAAAGGTAACAGCACTAACAAAAAAGGCTTTAGAAGAAAAAATACAACCTAAAGACATACTCGATAAAGGACTTATTGCTGGCATGAATATAATAGGTGAAAAGTACAAGGCTCATGAAATATTTCTTCCTGATGTGCTCCTTGCTGCAAAGGCAATGTATGCAGGAATGGATCTGCTGAAACCACTGTTTATACAAGAAGGTATACCAACTATTGGAAAAGTGATCATAGGTTCAGTTCATGGTGACCTGCATGATATCGGAAAAAACCTTGTAGGCATAATGCTCAAAGGTGCCGGCTTTGAAGTTATTAACCTTGGTAACAATGTTACACCTGAGAAATTTATAGAGACTGCACAGCAGGAAAATGCTGCTGTTATAGGTATGTCTGCTCTTCTTACAACAACCATGCCAGTTATGAAAAGGGTTGTAGACCTTCTAAAAGAAAAAGGACTTAGTGGCAGAATAAAAATAATAATTGGTGGAGCACCCGTCTCAGAGGAATTTGCTCAAGAGATAGGAGCGGATGCATATGGCTATGACAGTGTTAACGCAGTTGAAACGGTCACAAGACTGATGAGTAAAAGCAGATGAGAAACGCAGGAAGCGCAGAGAGCAAAGGGATGGAATAGGAAAATGAAAGATTTGCTTAAACGACTAAAGAATGGTGAGATCTTTATTGCAGATGGCGCAATGGGTACAATGCTTATGGCGTGCGGTCTTAAACCGGGTGATGTTCCAGAATCTTTCAATCTTACACAACCAGAGATTCTTGAAAAGATCGCCAGTCTCTATCTTGATGCCGGGGCAGAGATAATCCAGACCAATACATTTGGAGCTTCACCATTAAAGCTTTCGTTCTATTCGCTTGATGGCAAAACTGAGGAAATAAATAGAAATGCTGTCCTTGCAGTTCGGAAAGTAGTAGGAGAGCGCGCATACATCTCTGCATCTTGCGGTCCAAGTGGAAGGCTCTTAAAACCGTATGGAGATACTGAACCCGAAGATGTTTATAGTAGTTTTGAAAGACAACTAAAGACACTCATACATTCGGGGGTCGATATTATCTGTATAGAGACAATGACCGATTTAACTGAAGCCACACTTGCCATCAAAGCAGCAAAAACCGTCTCGCCACCAACCCCTGTTATGGCAACAATGACTTTTGATCCCACACCAAGAGGTTTTTACACAGTAATGGGTATTAACATAGAACAGGCTGCGAAAGGACTTGAAACTGCAGGAGCAGATATTATAGGCTCGAATTGTGGTAATGGCATAGAGAATATGATAAAGATAGCCATAGAGTTCAGGCAAAAAAGCAGGCTTCCATTGATTATCCAATCCAACGCTGGTCTTCCAGTGATAAAAAGGAATACTACTGTTTACCCTGAGACACCAGAGTTTATGGCAGAGAAAGCGAAAGAACTTGTTTCGATAGGTGTCTCAATCATCGGAGGCTGTTGTGGTACAACCCCGGAGCACATTCGAGCACTATGTGAAATGGTGGATCGGAGAATAGGAAAGAACAGATGACAGCATAATGTACAAGTTAAAAGTAAAAAGTTAATATGACGAAGAAATTCCTAATTTCCAGTCCTTAATCATGAGTCATCTGTTAAAATCTGCGTGAATCGGTATCTAAAATAAGTTTTTGCTTGACTTACACTGTGTTTTCTGATAGAGGACTGAAAACGAAAGGAGACGATTTTATGGATGTTAAAAAAATGGCATTTGAATTAAAGGATAAACTAATAGAGATGAGAAGGCATTTTCATCAGTTTCCCGAAATTGCATACGAGGAGGTTAAAACATCTTCCTATATTGCTGATAAGTTATCAAAACTCGACATAGAGGTAAAAACAGGTATTGCAAAAACAGGTGTTGTCGGCATCCTTAAAGGTAACGGTGATAAGACCATTGCCTTACGTGCAGATATGGATGCACTTCCTGTTACAGAAAAAAATGATATTGAATATAAGTCAAGGTATGAAGGAAAGATGCACGCCTGCGGTCATGATGCACATATGAGCATGCTCCTTGGAGCAGCTATGATTCTGTCAAAACTCAAAAAGCACCTTAAAGGAAATGTAAAATTCATTTTTCAGCCAAGCGAAGAGAGTTTACCAGGTGGTGCAAAGAAAATGATAGAAGAAGGGGTATTGGATAATCCTACGGTTGATGCAATTTTTGGGTTTCATGCTGACCCCACTATGTCAACCGGGAAGGTTGGATACAAACAAGGTGTTCTTATGGCATTTACATCTGAGTTTACGATAATTTTGCAGGGTAAGGGTGGACACGCTGCAGTTCCCCAGAGGTCTATTGACCCCATTGTGATGGCAAGTGATGTCATACAGGAATTACAGAAGATAACCTCGCGATGGGTTAACCCATTAGAACCCCTTGTTGTTACCATTGGGTCTATACACGGTGGTACAACCTTTAATATCATTCCTGGAGAAGTTGAACTTAAGGGAACAGTAAGAGTTTTGAATATGGAACTCGTTGATAAAGTAAAAGGGATGATTGATAATATCCTGAAAGGAATAACGGATATCTATGGGGGCACATATAGTTTTGAATTCGTTAAAGGATACCCTGTGCTTAAGAACGACAAAGCATTTACTATCTTAGCAACCACAATTATAAAGGAGCTTTTTGGTGAGGAAAACGCAGTAGAGATAGAAGATCCACTTATGGGTGGAGAGGATTTTGCCTATTACCTTGAGAAAATCCAGGGAACATTCCTGAGATTGGGTACGGGAAATAAAGAGAAGGGCTCAAACTATCCATGGCACCACCAAAGATTTAATATTGATGAGGATGCACTACCATTAGGAACAGCCCTCTTTACAAAATTTGCTGTGGATTTTCTTAGTTTAGATGATAGATAGCAGCATAACATACAAGTTAAGAGTAAAAAGTAACATAGAAGATGGAAAATTAGATGACAGAGGAAAGTAATGTTTATGTTAAAAGAATTCAAAGATTTAAGGTTAAGGAAAAGATGAGATTACTTCGCATTCCTAATTCCCAATTCTTCATTGCTTTTATTATATTTCTATTAGCAGCTTCTCTTTCTGCAAGAAAGTACAATCCATTTGTATGGACTACATACAAAGAATTCCCTTATATTTTCAGTATTACAATTAATATGGAAGCAGTCTATTTAGGCACATACGGAGGAATCCTGCGATTTAACAGGATAGAAAACAAGTGGGATGCACCTGTGACAAAGAGTGACGGTTTCCCTGGAGAAAAAGCGGAGATCGTTGCTTTTGATAGAGTTTTTAATAAACTATGGATTGTTTCCGATAAGTCTCTTGCAGCCTACAATCCTCAAATCTCACTCTGGGAGAGAGATATTCTACGTATCAGTCTACCTTTACGTGCGATTAGCTCCATTGGATTTACCCATGAAAGGATATTCCTTGAAGGGAATGGTTCTATTTATTCTTCTCAAAGGGGCAGTTTCACATGGGAGAAATGGACAGGGACGCTCCCAATGAATATTGATTGGTTTGGAGAAAAAGAGAAGGTCTCTATAAGGGATTATCCATTCTTAACACCGTATTATGCGTCTGATGAATACTTTAACAAGTATGAATATACAACTGCTGCTGTAGATAATAAGGATATGTGGCTTGGAACAGACAAGTATGGGGTCTTTCATTATAATATCTACACGTGGAATGGAATTCATTATATTGTAGGACTTGCAAATAATCGAGTTGATGCGATTTATCGTGATAAGGATAGTTATTGGCTCGGAGGGGGGAATGGAACAGATAAAGGTATTACCCATATCAACTTTGAGACAGGTGAAGGAAAATATTTTCGTTCAGAAGATATATTTGGTTTAAACTCCAACACTGTATATGCGATCACTGGTGATAAGAAACGTATTTGGTTTGGAACGAGTGATGGATTAATGTGTTATAAAAAGGGTGAATGTGTATGGAAAACTTACTCAATGTTTGATGGTCTTCCAAGCAACATTGTTATATCACTCATTACAAAAGAAGATACTATTTTTATTGGGACAAAAGAAGGAATGGCTCTATTCTTACCTGGTACAGAAAAAATTGTAAATATAGAAACTTTTAATAATATCTCTGTTAATGCTTTTGGAATATATAGAGATAACCTGCTTATCGGAACGGAAAGAGGAGTATTTCTCAAAAAAGACAATAGGTTTGAGAATATTTCTGATCCAGATGGAGATTTCAACTTTGGTGTTGCAGCAATTTTTGTTGATGATGATGCACTATGGTTTGGGACGAGAAGGAAGGGAGTTGATGTATATTATCCTGACGATCTTGAATGGAAAGAATATCTCTACCCTACACCGATTTCAGGAGAATGGGTTTTTTCCATTTCAGGAGATGAGGATTATGTATGGGTGGGAACGAATAATGGTATATCAAGGTATAACAAAAAATTGAAGATGTGGAAAACATTCAACGAAACTGACGGACTCATAGACAATGAAGTGAGAACGCTGTATGTTGAAAAGGATTATATCTGGCTCGGAACAAAGGAAGGTGTGACAAGATTTAAATACAGAGATCCATCGGTACCACCATAGTATCTAAGAATCGGTGACACGGTGTATTGGAGGAACGGAGAGACAAACTGCGCACCAACCCGCACCGTCGTTGTACTCCAAAACGAAAAATCGCACCCATCCTCTCACCAAACTTGATTCACTCCAAAAAAAATATTGACTAAAGTATTCTTTTCTGATATATAGATATAATTGATTTTTGAATAGAGGATAAAGAAGCTATCTTGTTTGTCCAGTTTGTCGTCTTATTCGTGGTTAATTCTATATTCGTAATTAAAGAAATATAGGAGGAGATTTTGCGATTAAGTAAGTATTTTTTACCAACACTTAAGGAGTTCCCAAAGGAAGCGAAGGAAATCAGTCATATATTGCTTTTGAAATCTGGTTTGATTAAACCACTGATGAGCGGCGTATACGAATACCTTCCGTTCGGATGGCGTGTAATAATGAACATACAAAAAATCATTCGTGAAGAGATGAACAGAATTGGTGGACAGGAACTTTTATTACCCGTTTTAACAAACAGGGAAATGTGGGATGAAACAAAACGATGGGACGATTTTGGCGAAGAGATGTTTAAATTCAAGGACCGAAATGAAAGAGACATCTGTCTTGCTCCAACCCATGAAGAGATAATAACAGATCTTGCAAGAAGGGAAATTCAATCTTATAGAGAACTACCTCAGTTGTGGTACCAGATCCAGATGAAATTCAGAGATGAACCGAGACCAAAAGGTGCTGTTCTTAGGCTAAGACAGTTTATTATGAAGGACTCTTACAGTCTGGATAGAGATTTTGATGGGCTTGATAAGAGTTTTAAGCTACATTATGAAGCATACAAAAGGATTTTTCATAGATGCAGGCTTGATGTAATCGTTGTGGGTGCTTCAAGTGGACTCATGGGTGGATCTAAATCTAATGAATTTATGTTCTTATCAGAGAGTGGAGAAAATGCAATTGCACTGTGTAATAAATGTGACTATGCTGCAAATGTTGAAGTTGCTACTACCAGGTTAAATCCTGTTCATGGCGAGGGTGAAAAACTTGATAAAATTCATACACCTGTTCCAGGCACTGTAGATGCTGTATCAAATCTACTAAAAAAGCCAAAAGAATTATTTATCAAGAGTCTAATTTACATTGTTAAAGATAAGCCAGTTTTTGTCCTTGTGAGAGGTGACCATGAAGTAAATGAAGTAAAACTTGCAAATATCTTAGGTTTTGAATTCAGGGCAGCAAATTCTGAAGAAGTTAAGAAACTGACCGGTGCTGACATAGGATATATTAGCCCAATAGGTATAGATAATGTTGAGACGTATACGGATTACAACCTTAAAGGTGCAACAGGAATGATTACAGGTGCAAATAAGAATGAATATCATGTTAAGGGTGTCAATATTGAGAGGGATATGAAAGTGAAGGAGTATGTAGATATTATAATGGTGAGAGATGGTGATTCCTGCCCCCAGTGTGAAAGTGGAACCTTAAAAATAAATAAAGCAATAGAACTCGGGCATTTGTTTAAGCTCGGCACAAAATACTCACAATCTATGAAATGTCTTTTTACTGATAGTGACGGAACTGAAAAACCAATTGTGATGGGAAGTTACGGTATCGGAATAGAAAGGATAATGGCTTCGATAATAGACAAGCACCATGATAAAGATGGCATAATATGGCCAATCATAATTGCACCGTTCCTTATACATATAATCCCCCTCGATATGTCTAACAAAGATGTAAGAGAAACCTCTGAAAAGATATACAACGAAATCATAAAGGAAAATATTGAGCTTATCATTGATGATAGGGATGAAAGACCTGGATACAAATTTAAGGATGCAGATCTAATAGGTATTCCAGTCCATATAATCGTGGGCGAAAGATCGCTTAAAGATGGTTTTTGTGAAGTGAAATTGAGAAGGGAAGAAAAGAAACATAAAGTTTCACCAAAGGAGGTAATCCCTTTTGTGAAAGATTTGATCTCTCAAGAAGAAAAAAAATATGAAACCTAATAAAGTGCGTATTATGATTACACAAATTACTCAGACGGTAGAAAAGAAATGGAATTTTTTAAAGAAAATCCTTGAAAATTATATCTTTATATGTTAAAATAGAATATTATGAAAGAGAATGTAAAAAGATTAAAAGAAGAGTTAATTAACATCGTAAAGGAAACAATTAAGGAGCAATTTGTGGAAGAAGGCATAGAACTTATTGATTTAAAATTGAAGGGTAATGAGCACAAACGACTTTTGAGGATATTCATTGATAAAAAGGGCGGTATTACCCTTGATGACTGTAAACATTTTTCCAGAGGTCTTTCGGTGATGTTAGATGTGAAGGACCCTATAAAATCAAAATATACGCTTGAGGTTTCATCTCCAGGAAAAAAATGGAAGACATTTTAGGAGGACTTCTGCCAACCTTAGAAATTTGGAATTTATTTTCTGATATAGCAAGAGAACGAGGAATTGAAAAGGGCTATGTTATAGATACCTTCGAGTCGAGTCTTGCCTCAGTTGTCAAGAAGAAGTTTGGTAAGACAGCGGAGGTTGAGATAGAAATGTCTGAGGAATCTGGTGAAATAAAGATATATAGAGTGATGACTATTGTTAGAACAGTAGAAGATAGTTCATTCGAGATGACAAAGGAAGAGGCAAAACAATACAAAAAGAAAACAAAATTCGGAGAGAAAATAAGAATAGAATACCCCTTAGAGGAATTTGGAAGAAATGCTATTATTCTTGTGAAACAGGTACTTTTCCAGGGAATTAGACAGAAGGAGAAGGAGATAAATTTTGAACAATTTCATGAAAAGGTTGGTGAGATTATAAATGGAACTGTTACACAAGTTACATCTAAGGGTATTTATCTAAATCTTGGAAGGGTTGAAGCCTTTATTCCGAGAAGTGACGTAATACCAGGAGAAAGATTATTTCAGGGTACTAGTACAAGGGCGCTCATAAAAGATGTTGAGAGAACTCCGAGAGGCCCGAGGGTCGTTCTTTCAAGAACACACCCAGCTTTTCTTAAGAAATTACTGGAGGCTGAAATACCAGAAGTCTATGAAAAAATTGTTGATATTATTGCCGTAGCAAGAGACCCAGGTAATAGATCAAAAGTAGCAGTATCTTCGAATGATGACAAGATAGATCCTGTAGGTGCTTGTGTAGGAGTCAGGGGTTCAAGGATCCAATCGATCGTTAAAGAATTGAATGGTGAAAATATTGATGTAATCCAATGGAGTGTCGACCCAGGGCTTTTCGTATCGAGAGCACTCTCTCCTGCAAAAATATATAAGACTATAATAGTGGAGGAAGAGAAAAAGATAACAGTAATAATACCTGATGATCAACTCTCTCTCGCAATTGGGAAAACTGGCGTTAATACAAGACTTGCCAATAAACTTACTGGTTGGTCAATTGATATTCTAAGTAAGGAGGAAAATAAAAAACATGTAGAGGAAACAAAGCTTGCCCAATTAACTATTAGGGATTACAAAGAATTATCAAAAGGTATAAAAACTAAATTGGAACGAGAAGGATATTTTACATTCCAAAATCTTGAGGAACTGGAAGAGAAAGACTTAATTAAGATTTCAGGTATTGGTAAAAGTGCTGCAAAAAAAATATTGAAAGCCTATGAAAAAGTCACAAAAGAAATTGAAGAAGAAGACAAATCAGAATAAAGCAAAAAAACAACACGCAACAATGAGGGTTTATGAACTTTCCAAAGAATTAAACCTCTCGAGCAATGCCATTATTAATCTCTTAGGGGAACTCGGTTTTAAAGTTAAGAATCATATGTCATCCATTACGGTTGAAATGGTAACGGCTATTAAGGAGAAACTTGAAGCTGATAAAACACAATTAAAGGCAGAAGAGATAGAACGAAAAAAGATGATAAGAAGAAAAAAAGATGCTGCTACCATTAAATTGAAAGAAGAAGATGAACTAGGGATAAAGAAAAGTAAGAGACGAGGAGAAGTAAAAAAGAAAAAAGAGGAAATACAAAAAAAGGTAAAAGAGACAGTTACAAAGATGGAGGGGGTTTTAAAACCCAAAAAGATAAGAAGGAAGATTGAAAAAGCTACAACAGAGGAAATAGAAGAAGAAAAACATGTCATCAAAATCATCGAATTCGTATCCGTTTCAGAGCTTTCAGATTTTGTTGGTTTCGATCCTACTAGTATAATTAAGAAATGCCTTGAATTGGGACTTCTTGTTACAATAAATCAGAGACTTGATTTAGATACGATTACAATGATTTCTGATGAATATGATGTTGAGGTTGAACTTCTTCCCGAGTATGGGGCAGAAATAGAAAAAGAGGAGGAAGAAGATAAAGAAAAGCTTGAACCAAGACCTCCAATCGTTACAATAATGGGACACGTAGACCATGGAAAAACTCTACTTCTTGATAGAATTAGAGATACAAATGTTATTGCTCAGGAAATGGGAGGTATAACCCAACATATCGGTGCATATTCGGTTTCATATAAAGATTATGTTATTACTTTCCTTGATACTCCAGGGCACCACGCTTTTACAGCAATGAGGGCACGTGGAGCCCAGGTTACAGATATGGTCGTCCTCGTTGTTGCTGCTGATGATGGAGTGATGCCCCAGACAATTGAGGCGATAGACCACGCCCGAGCTGCAAATATTCCTATAATTGTTGCAATTAACAAAATAGACCTTGATAGCGCAAACCCTGAATTAGTAAAACAACAGTTGAGTAAAAATAAAATCCTTCTTGAAGAATATGGTGGAAATATCCTTGGAGTAAACGTTTCTGCAAAAACAGGTGAGGGTATTCAAGAACTTCTTGATGCAATCATGCTTCAGTCAGAAATGATGGAACTTGAGGCGAGGAAAGAAGGTCCTGCAAAAGGTGTTGTAATTGAGGCAAAGATGGACAAAGGAAAAGGACCTGTTGCTACTGTTCTAATCCAGAAAGGAACTGTTCATATTGGTGATCCATTCGTTACAGGTATCTACAGCGGAAAGGTAAGGGCATTGATAGATGAATTTAATGAAAGAATGGAGGTAGTAACACCTTCAAAACCTATTCAAATTATGGGACTCGATGGTTTGCCAGAAGTTGGTGACACATTTATTGTTTTTGAGAATGAACAAAATGCAAGGGAAGTTGCACGGAAGAGACAACTTGCTAAAAGAGAACAGATGGAGAGAGGAAGATTCAGGTATAGTTTAGTTCAATTCCAGGAGGGGCTTAAGGAGGGTGAGGCTAAAGAACTAAAGATAATTATTAAAGGTGATGTTGCTGGCTCTGTTGAAGCATTAGCAGATTCTTTTAATGACCTTTCCACAGATGAAGCAAGAATCGTTATTATTCACAAAGGAGTAGGACCAATAAATGATTCTGATATTCTACTTGCAGCAGCATCAAATGCAATTATTGTTGGATTCCATGTTAAGGCAAATGACCAGGCGAAAGAAATGGCGAAGAAGGAAGGAGTAGAGATAAGATTTTACGATATAATCTTTGAAGCAATATCAGACATTAAACTTGCGCTTTCAGGACTTCTTGAACCTGAATATGAGGAAGAAATTATTGGCATTGCAGAGGTGAAACAGGTCTTTAACATTCCTTCTATAGGAATAATTGCTGGTTCTTTTATTGTCAGAGGAAAGATTATTGTAACAGAAAATGCCAGGGTAAAGAGAAATGGTGATGTTATATATGAGGATAAAATTACCTCATTAAGAAGATTTACGGAAGATGTAAATGAAGTAGAAATGGGATTGGAGTGTGGCATTGGTATCGAAGGAATTAAAGATATAAAAGAAAATGATATAATTGAAGTATACAGAATTATAGAGATAGAAAGAAAATTGTAAAACAAATCAAGCCACATATTCCATTATATTAAGATATAACGTGATGAGGATTGGAAACTGTATCATTGAGATTTATATACATGACTCTTCTTCCCTTAAAGATAAAAGAAGTGTAGTAAAAGGACTAAAGAATAGAATTAGAAACAAATTCAATGTATCTGTATCTGAGATAGATAGGAACAACAACCATAAAATCTCTGTTCTTGCTGTTGTAACAGTTTCGAACGATGGAAAGCATGTTGATAAATTACTCTCTTCTGTTGTAAAATTTATGGAGAAACAAAGACAGTTTAATGTTGTTAACTATAAAACTGAGATACTGTGATATCATTTCATCAGAGAAGGATCGAGGAAGAAATTAAGAAAGAAGTTTCTAGAATTATTGTCCAGGAACTTGCTGACCCAAGGATTGGGTTTGTTACAATTTCCAGAGTTTCTTTAACCAAGGATCTCCATTCTGCAAGGGTATTTATTACAATTCTTAATAGTGGAAAGAGTAGTCTCACTCTTCTCATTCTTAATAACGCAAAAAAATACATAAGATGGCTTCTTGCAAAAAGAATCAGGGTTCGCAGTGTTCCTGAACTCCATTTTTACATTGAAGGAAACCAATTTTGACGGCGAAAATATTCCCCCACCAAAATACTGATGCTGGCGTGGGGTTAAACCACAGAGATTATGTTTAAAAACATAATTATCAAGGATTGAAAGAGAATTTAAGAGGTGATAAATTAAAAACTAAAAAACGAAATTAGGAAAATGGAAAAATGCTCTTAACATACGAAAATACGAAAATCAAAAATGAGCCTATCAGTATGAATTTTCTAATTTCTCGATTTCGGGTTTATCAATTGCCCTATCTCTTAAAATCCCTGTTGATATTAAATTTAATCCCCAGTGAACTCCCTTTTAACACTGTGGTTTATTACATTAATTCCCTATGCTATTCCAAGATATAAACAATTTTATTAATGAAAATCAGAGTTTCCTTATTACATCCCATATAGAACCTGATGGGGATGCAATTGGTTCAGAGCTATCTATGGCAATCCAGCTTGAGAAGATGTCGAAAAGGGTCTTCATTATCAATCCTGAACCTGTTCCAAAAAGATATCGTTTTCTTCGCAGATGGAAGGATATAGAAATTAAAAAACCACGCCAAAATATTAGAATAGACGCATCCATCTTTCTTGATGTGGGAAACACTAAGAGGGTATCCTGGATATTTGATTTTGTAAAGAAGAAAGGTATTCCCATCCTTAATATTGATCATCACGTAAGTAATAGTTTGTATGGGGATATTAACTATGTTGATAAAGAAGCATCTTCTACATCTGAGTGTATTTTTGATATTTTCAAAGCATTGGGTATTAAATTAAATGGAGAGATCTGTGAATGTATAGCAACTGGTATTATAACAGATACCGGAAGGTTTAGTTTCAAAAATACCTCAGAAAAGACATTCCGTGTCTGTGCTGAACTATCCTGTTGTGGTGTAGATTTCTCTTCTCTCTCGAATTACATCTATAACAAGAGGTCTATTGAATCAATACGATTGCTCTCTTTCGTTCTTTCTACAATTAAAGTAATCGAAGGAATTGCCTTTGTACAGTTAACTCAAAGAATGATAAAAGAATCCGGAGCAGGCGAAGAAGAAAGCGAAGGTTTTGTAAACTATGTTTTAGCTATCGGTGACATTAAATCAGCGGTCTTTTTCAGAGAGAAATCGAATGGAGAAATAAGGGTCAGTCTCAGATCAAAAGACGAAACTATTAATGTAAACAGGATCGCTTCTATATTTAATGGCGGTGGACATAGTCAGGCAGCTGGTTTTCGCTCATTCAAAAGTATGAAGGAACTTGAGTTAGAAATACTAATCGCATTTCAAAATATAGAAACGAAAAGAGATTGCTCATATTGATTTTAAAGAATGCTACAAAATATAAAAATGATAACAAAAAAATGATTAAGCCAAAAAAAAAGTTTCCATCCAAGATAACCCCACTAAACTAAACTCACTCTATATATTGGGAGAAAGATATTCAGACGAGCACATTTTTAAGATTAGAAGTAAGACAACAGTGTTTAAATGTCGAAACGTTCCTAATTTCTAAATATTAAATAACTTAATAACAATGTTTATGCAATTTACTCCCAAGGAGATAAGTTGAGTAAGGATAATCTAAAATTTTTTGGTTGACAAATCTATATTTCTATTTTATTATATTTTCAAGAGAGACTCAGTTGCTTTAATCAATGTCTGAAGTGGAATTGTAGGACTTCAAGAGTCAATTAAAAGGATATATTATGATTTTTTATGTTGGGGATTCACAAAAAACTATTGAAAGGGCACGAAAACTATATGCCGAAGGAAAAATAGAGAAGGCAATAATAACCCTTGAACGCGGGCTTACAGGAGATAAAGAGGAGTTTCCTCTCTATCTTGAGCTTGGAAAATACTTGTTTGACAGGAATAGGTTTGTTGAATCTGCAACAAATTTAAAAAAGGCTTATCATTTCTCACCCGAGAAGTGGGAAGAGATTATAGATACGATAGAAGCCACCCATTTTGCAGGCGGGACTCCCGTCGAAACTGGTATCTTACTAATTGAAATATATATTGATAAAGCTATGTTTGAGGAAGCAAGAAAGATTATAGATGTAAGCTCTAAGGAACAGGTTGAGGAGATGACTGAACGATATAAAACAATTTATAATAACGTAATATCGAAAAAAAGTACAGAGAATTACTTGAGAAAAGATATTTTGAATGTTTTCTCTTTTTCCCTCCTGACACAAAAAATGGATTTAAAAGAAGGATTAAAATACTATGTAAAGATTTTTCTCGCCTTCCCTGACGAGAAACAAAAGATATTAAAGGATTTAGAAAAGATATCTCAGTTAAACTATAGTAATCCGTATCCACGATTTCTCATAGGAAAACTTCTATTTTATGAAAATAAGTTTAAGGAAGGGATAAAACATTTCGAAAGAGCAGTTGAATTAGATAAAAAATATATTGAAGAGACCGTTAAGATCATGGAAGGTATAACGAAAAAGGAAAAGATTCCTCTTTTACTTCTACACCTGGCAAAATATCAACTTATTCAAGGAAAGATTGATAAGGCAATTGCATATGCAATGCAAATGGAAAACTTAGAGGATATCCCGCTCAAGGAGATTATCAAGATCTACAGAGGAATCATTCGAAAAGATAATAAAAACATGGATGCTCATCTTTCCCTTGCGAAATTATATGCAAAAGAGGAGAAATTCGAGCCTGTTTTGAGTGAACTTACAAACATAGTTGAATTAAATCCTGAGAAATATGAAGAAGTATCAAGGATTGCAGAGGAGATTATTGAGAAGGATCCCTACAATTCAAATTTACTATACTTTCTTTCTGATCTATATATTAAACGAGGAGAAACAGATAAAGCAATCCTTTCGTTAGAAAAACTTTTTAAGGCAAACAAGGAATTATCACATGAAATTATTGAAAAGTTAAACAAGATTTTAGAAAAGGATTTAGAAAATATTAAAGGTCTTACCCTCCTTGCTGAGGTTTACTGCTACAAGAAAAAATTTGATGAAGCACTACTTATTTATGGACATCTGATGGATTTAAGCGATGCTTTTGAGCTTGCAGAAAGTGGGATAAGAAAAATTGCAGAAGATAATCCTGATCTATTAAAGGCGAAAATTTCTCTTGCTCTCCTTGCATTCAAAAAGGGAAATCGTAAGGAATCCCTCGATATAATTAATACTGTGTTGGAGATGGATTCTTCAAAGGTTTCACAACTTATTCCCCAACTTGACTACATTGTAAGGAACTCAGTTGAGCTTGCACCCTATGTATTAGAGATATATGATACAATTCCCAGTGAAACAATCGATCCTTTTATTCTAAACTTTGCAAAAGCGGAGGCGTTTACACTTTCCGGTGATTACAAAAATGCTGCCCTTTATTATACTAAATGTTTTGAAACAAAACCCGATCAAGTTGATAAAATTGTAAAAGGATTTCAAAGAATCCTTGAAAAGAAGGAGGATCTTTCTTTTGTACACTTTGCACTTGGAAAAATATATTTGAAAACAGGGGAAATCAGTGGAGGTCTTGAACACCTGAGAAAGGCAAACGAACTTGATCCTAATTTATATGATACAGTTATCCACATCCTTTACGAACTCGTTAGAAAGCTTCCTCATGAGTCATTAGTGATAGATGAACTTCTCAAAGTGCTGATGCTTAAAGGTGCCTATGAGCAAGTAATCACTGAATGTGAAGATGCAATAGAGAAATTACCAAAGGAGAAAACAGGGCGTATCTATCTCATGCATGGACATGCAAGTCTTGAAAAAGGACTCCTTAAACAGGCATCTCTTTCAATTGTACATGCGCTCGATATTGATGAATCACTTGCATCAGATGCTTTGAAGTTATTAAAAAGAGCAACTGGGATTGACAAAAACAATGTTGTTGTAAAGTATGGTTTAGCAAAGGCCTGTGTAGCCGCGAAAGATTATGGTAAGGCAGCTTATCATTTCTTTGACATTACCAAAACAGATCCTACAAAGATTGGAAGAACAATTGAAGAATTAAAGAAGATTATCAAAGTGGATCGGGTAAATCCTGATGCCCACTTTTCATTAGGGAGTCTCTATTTGACGGAAAAACGGCTGAAAGATGCGATAGACGAGTTTCGGATAGCATCAGAATTAAATGATTCTTATGTTGACAAAGTAATTGGAAAACTTCATTATATTGAAAAGCACAGTCCTGTACCTGAGGTACATCTTAATCTTGGAGAACTCTATTCACGAAAAAGGATGTTCTCAAAAGCAACCCACCATCTAATGGAGGCATACAGAAAAGATGCCAATCTCCTTGAACAGTCCGCATCGTATCTTAATATGATAAAAGATGAGGAACCACAAAACATCGCTTTACTTTATTCTCTCGCAGAGATAGCAGAAAAAGAAAATGACTTAAAAAATACTATTGCAATGTATGATAAAATTCTTACTATGGTTCCTGAAGAACTACATAACGTGAGGCAAAAGGTTGAGAGATTGTTTGAAAAACACGAAGAGGAGATTGAACTCTTTATATTTTTATCAAAGTTACTTTCCATGGAGGGCAAGATAGAGAAAAGCATTAAGATACTTAAGGAGATCGCAAATGAGCATCCAGATGAAATACCTGTTGTTATGGCGCGATTGAAAGAGATGTCAGACAAAGGAGAGGATGAGGCAATTTTTGCTCTTCTTGAGTATTCGCTCGAGAATAATAGATACAATGACATAATTGCTCTATCAAAAAAGATAGAATCAAATTTTTCCTTTCATACTAAAATAGTTTATCTCTTGAAGAATCAAATCGCGAAGGATCCTAACCATCCAGGGCTCGTCTTATATCTTGCTAGATTCTTATACTTAAGAGATGATTGGGAAGCAATGAAGGAAGTAATTTCAAGAGTACTTGCTGTGGTTAAAGATGAATCGACGAAACCTCTTTTACTCTTACATTTTCTTCTCCTTTCCAAAGAAGGAAAAGAGACCGCAAAAATAAGGAATCAACTTATAAAGGAAATGGGAAAAAGGAAATTTTATTCATCATTGAAAAAACTGAAGAGAGAGAAAAGAGAGTTTCAGTTGAGAAGAGTTAGGTTTGCTAAAGAGAAGTCCCCAGAGGTTTCTTCTCTAAAATTTGAAGAAGCAGAACTTCTCAATGAGCTTGGTAGAACAGATGAGGCTATTAGACTTCTTGGAGAACCTTTTGAGCACAAGAAAGACAGAATTATGGCAAAATATATAACTGCAAAATCATTCTTTATAAAAAACAATCCTGTAAGAACAATAGAGATATTGAGAAGTATACCACTTCCTCATGATAGGGAATACAGAAATAACCTTTTACTTCTCCTATCATCATCATATGAGAAAATTGGGGATTACAAAAGTGCACTTATAACGTTGAAGAATTGTGAACCCGATATAGATATTGAGAAAAGAACCTCTTACCTTAATGAAATGTCAGTTCATGCTGATATAAAAGGAGGAAATCCTATAATTTCTGGTTAATGTTACGTTGCCTAAAAACACGAATAAAGCAGTGAGACAATAGAAAAAAAGGAGAGCACTATGGATGAAAATAATAACATAAATGAAGACCTGACTAATATTATTACTTCATTTGAGAAGAGAACACAACAAATCTCTGAGGAACAGAGGGAGGGAAGAGAACGGTTTGTTGTTGCTTTATCTGAGCTAAGCAGACAGTATGATCTTTTAAGGGAATGGACAGAAAAAAACAGTGAACAACTAAAGGATTTTCTTGAGAAGCTGGGAAAACCAAAAGAAGGTGATGAACTCCCACAGGTTTTGAGTGGTATTGCCGAGAAAATAGAGAATATCCCACAAGGATTTGCAAATATAGTAAAGTTGACAGAATCAGTTGAAACTATAGCAAAGAATTTTTCAAAACAACTTGGTGAGGTGGGAGCTTTCTCCAACGAAATTAAGGATTCTTTAAGCTCTTCCTTCTCAGCCTTCAATGATAGTATTGAGAAACTCTTACAGGTAATTAAAGATACAAATATAGATTATCTTGAAAAACAGAATGAGATGTCAGGAAGACTTCTTAATAAGATTGATGATAGCAACACTTCATTTAAGAATACGCTCACAGGACTTCAAGATAAAATTGAATCTGTTTTCGATAAAATAGAGAAGGTACAATTAGAACCAGTAGAGAAACAAGTGTCAATATTCCCAGAGATTCAGAAAGAACTACACTCATTGACTGACGGGATTTCAGTCCTTCAGGAAAGATTTAAAGTGGCCAGTGAGAATATCGAGATTGCGAGCAAGAAACAGGATGTTATCTCTGCTGTTATCGATAAGAGAGGAGAAGGTATTGAAGGAAAAATTGGCTTACTTGATGATGCTATTAAGAAATTTAATGAAACTTCTATAGAAAAAAGCGGTGAATTAAAAACAGCAATTTCAGAACTCTCACTTTCCTTTGGAAATCAAATAAAACCACTTGAAAAGATACTCAAAGAAAGCGACAAAAACAGAAAAGCTGAGTCAGAAAAGATGACCAAGAACCTATCTTCCCTTCCAGAACAGTTAAACAAATATCTCGATTCAAACAAAAAAATTCTTGACGCTGTAGAGAAAACACAATCGAGTATAGGTAGCATTTCAAAAGCTATTGAGGATTTAACAAGTAATATTATTGAAAATGAAAAAAGGAGAAAAGAAGAAGAAATAACGGAGATGGCGCATAATCACCTTAGTAGAGGTGTTATCCTATTTTACAGAGGTTCACACGGTGCAGCTGAAAAAGAGATTAAAAAGGCACTTGAATTAAAGAATGACTTTGCTGAAGCATACCTTAATCTTGGAATGGTACTCGGTGAGACGGGAAAACCTGAAAAGGCAATTGAACATATAAAGAAAGCACTCGAAATTGAACCGGGGCTTGAAGAAGCATATAATAATCTTGGAGTGATACAACTGCGAGGTGAAAAGTATGAAGAGGCAGTGGAATCGTTCAATGAGGCAATTAAATTGGGGTTCAAGTATCCTCTGCTATATCTGAATATGGCTAAGGCTCTTATTGGTCTTGATAGGATTAACGAAGCAGTTGATTCATTAAAGAAGGTTACTGAAATTGATCCCACTAATGCCGAGGCAAAAGAACTCCTCTCAACATACGAAAAAGACATCCTATAAAGAAAAGGTGTCTGATCAGGTATAATGAATATTACACAAGGAGGTAACCTTGGATGACGTAATAGAAAAGTTAAAAAAATTAAAGCAAAAGAAAGGGAAGGGAACGTCTCCACTTGAAGAGTTTTTTGAGATAGACAAAAATATTGGAAATAACGGTGACACAAAAACTGAATCAACTGAGAGTGATCTGGATATAAAACCACTTGGGAAAACATCTTATGAAGAGGCTCCCACAAAAGAAAGGGCAGAAGTCCGTGAGGGGACAAAAAATAGTAACAATATATCTGCAAAAGGAATAAGGGAATTTTCATTTGATGATCTTGAAACCTTTGCTGAGACAAAGAAGATGGAAAAAGAAACAAGGGAAGAAAAAACCCTTATTGAGATAGAATCACAAGAACCTCAAAAGGTGAAATATATTAAACTCATTATTGCACTCCTTGAAGCGGATCAATATGATGTAGCACTTCAAGAAATAGATAAACTAAGAAACATATAGAACAAGGCCATAACATTATCTTTATTTTTTAATCCATTATTCTTATAAATATACGTTAGTCAAAGGACAGGAAATCAGGAAAATGGGAGAAAAGAAAATGGTAAGATTTATAAAGTTATTGCGGAGATGTCAAAGGTAGAGATTATAAAAGATTTTACAGGAATGACGGAGTTTTAATGTTTGATATTTTACTTAGACAGATAGAAAACATCTGCGAAGAGGAAGGAAATTATATTAGCCAACTAAAAAGAGAAATATCAAATCAGGATGATTATTTTAGAGATATCCAATTAATTAAATTATTTGAAAGCAAGTTCAGAATCCCTGAAGAACTACATAATCTCTTGGTAAAACAGGGTTGTCAACTTTTCTTTGAACTCCCCTTAAAAGAAGAAAAACATCACATCTCTTTCTTTGGTAATGTCTACAAATTAAAAGATGATGATGGATCTATTGCTCATAAATTTAGTACATATAGGAATATTCTTTTTCACACATACAAAAATGTTTTGAAAAATGAGCCTGAGGCGGCAGCAGTATTTGAAATAGCGTACATAAATAAGGCAGCCGATTACATTAAAAAATATTTGCAGCATGAATCCAGTGATAGATTGACGAAAGAGATACTCTTTATGAAAAAGATAATAGACTTCTTAAGTAATATTAGGAATGAATTATCAAAGGAGTTTTCGCTTGCTAACTCGTTTTTTGAACATTTTATAGACCGTTTTCCTTTTGCCTCTATAATTGAACACCCTTTATGTGATTTTGAACCTCTTTTCCTTGCAAAAGGCTTCCCACTTCCTCTTTTCCAAGAAGTACATAATATTTTTCTACATCACATATCACAAAAGCAAATTGTAGATCTGGTCGACGAGATAAAAAAGAATACATTTTTAACCAAAGAAGATATAAAAAAATGTAAATTCTCTCGATTTATTTTTCCCCAGAGCGAAGAATTAAAGATCCTTTTAAATGCAATAAAAAGACAGGCAGAAAGAAGTGAAATAGAACTAGTAAAGGACGATAAGGAATTTTCCTTGATTGATCAAAGGGTTTCTGAACAGACGAAACGAATAGTTAAAGAAAAAAGCAAGCGAATTGCTGATGTTATTGAAGATAAAAATAAAAAACCGCTTATGGAATCCAGTTACAGAATATCAGAAGTACTTTCAGAGATTGAAAGAACCTGTATTGACTATATATGGCATCTTAAGGATTTTTTTAATAAATCATACAATCTCAATATAAAAATTCAGGAGAATCATTCACTCCAATCTATGAAGTTGAAAGAACTAAAAGCAATTTTGGAGGAAGAAATTTATCATGGGAAGGATGAGCTTACCAGACTTGGGATAGAATTTCTTAAAGTAAAACCTTTCCTAAATATTACAGAATCGAAAATTGAGAAGATGGTAATTCAGAAAACATCTACATTATTTAATAGAGCAGAAAAAAGCGAAATAAAAAATGGAGTGATAATACGCGAGATTCTACTAACTCTGCGAGAAGAAGGTATGAAAAAGTATCAGCCCGATGTTAGTAAGGTTATACAAGGTTATAAAAAGTCTGCAAATGAGATCCTTTTACCTCTTCTTATCTGTGGACTCCTACAGAGAAATATTAAGGAGTGGCCCCAAATAAACAAAGTGAAAACAATTCCTCAATCCCGTCTTTATAATGAAGCACATTATTTTGGTATCTACGCTATTCCAAAAGGTAAATTCTATCATTTTTCATCGTCCGGAAATATAAGGGCACAAGAGGATTCATTTAATAACGAGACTCTAAATAAATTAGCTAATATATGTACAAAACACTTTATGAAGGTTGTAACAGTGCTTCTTTACGATATAAGAGGTTCAAGCTTCATGACATTAAAGCTTCATAATGCAGAGAGAGAGCAAATGATTATAAAGAATTTTCACACTACAATGGCAAAGATTGCCATTGAATATGGTGCATTTCTCTTGAAGGATATTGGTGACGGTGGCATTATCTGGTTTGGGAAAAACTCACAGGAACTTTATAATTCGATTTATCGAGAATCAAAAACAAAGAAATTCAAAAATTTAAGACATTCACTAATGAGTGAAGAGGGTTTATTTCTCCAGAGTTCTTTTAACAGTTCTGAAAAGGCAATACTATGTGCTATATCTATGATTAAGGCTGCTGAGAAATTTATAAAGGACAATTATATAAAATATAGAGATTGGTTTAAGGATATAGAAGAGAAAGAACTAATTGTAGAAGGAACAACCTATGCCTTGCTTCCACCCAAGTTTCGTTCACTCTTCAGGCTTGGGATTGGGATCGCAAGTGGTATACCTTCCCGAGATGTGTCAATCGGTCCGAATGCCTTTGGTGACCCTGACCTCAGGGGCATGCTTGTTAATGAAGCAAAGCTCCTTTCCGAAGGTAGAGACCCTGAAAATTCAGTTATTCTTGTTGACCATGCTACAATTTTGAATCTACTGCTGACCACATCCAAATTCACTTTTGGAAATACCGATCTTACAGTAGCAAATAAAGAAGATATGATGTCAAGAGTAGCAAACATTTTAAAGGAAAAACTAAAAGGCGGAGTCCTAAATTTTTCAGGTAAAAATTTTATAGCGGAACCATACGAAATACTCTCGCTTGATACTTTAGAGAGAGTAAAATATTCTCCGACCACATTTAAAATTGATGAGGATGGAATACTTTATAATGAAAAGGGAGAAAAGGTGACTGTATTCTATTCGGTCAGAACATGATTTGTAGATGAAAGAAAAAGGGAAAGTTTTAATCTGGACACAAAGAAAAGATATCACAGAAAGGTTTAAAAAGGATATTAAAAATTTTATTTTTATTAAAGCATCATATAACGCAGAGTTACTTGCCTTAGCAGGAGGAAAAGATATATTTTTAATCCTTGTTGAAGTAGACCCCTCAAATTTAACGTCGGGAATAAAAATTATACGTGATATAAGAACTCTCGCTAAAGAAGTCCCCATTGTGGTTTTTGCAAAACAACTTTCCACGCTACTAATACACGAGATTATTCCCCTCGATGTATACGACTATCTTGTTACTCCTTTCAGCATCAATGAGATAAAACGAATCCTCAATGATTTAGAGAGTGGAGAAAAAGGGAAGGAAAATTACGCGCTCCTTTACAACCTATCAGAGAAACTACAGCAGTTATCCATTGAGAATGAAATTATAAGACTCCTCAACACAACATGGGAACTTGATACTATCCTTGATATAATTATTAAAAAAGCATTAGAGTTGGTAAATGTAGAAGCATCTTCTATCTTACTTTTTAATGAAAATAGAGACAGCATAATTTTTAATGCAGTTTATGGTGAAAAATCAGATATGTTAAAGGGGATGGAACTCAAACTTGATCAGGGTATTGCTGGATGGGTTGCAAAGGAAGGTAAACCAGCTATTGTCAATGATATCACTAAAGATAAACGATATTATATTGGTATTGATAAGATTACACAATTTCATACGAGATCAATCCTCTGTACACCAATAATGACTGAAGATAGAATCCATGGTGTAATAGAATTAGTTAACAAAAAGAGAGGAGAGTTCAGTAACGATGATCTTGATAAAATTATGACACTTGCATCCTTTGCTGCTTTTGCTTTGCACAAGTCAAGTTTGATTAAAACAGAGAGGAAAAGGGTAGAGGAGATAACCCTTCTTTTTGAGTTAGGAACATACCTTTCTGGAATGCTCAATCTTGAAGCATTGTTACAGAAGAGCGCACATCTTATAAGAAATAGCTTTGGATTTTACTACATAGGTATATCTCTTATTAATCCTGAAGAGGTTGTTTTAGAGCTAAAAAGTTTTGATAGTAAAGAGAAAGTCGAACCGAAAAGAAAAAAAGTTACATTCGATCAGGGACTTATGGGATGGGTTGTTAGACATGGAACTCCTTTAAGGGTTGGTGATGTAACAAAAGATAACCGATACTTAAAAGGTATTGAGAGTGTTCGTTCCGAGATGGTTATTCCATTAAAAAGAAAAGATACTATTCTTGGCGTCATAGACATTGGAAGCAAAAAATGCGATTCATTCAACGATGATGATCAGATGTTAACGGAACAAATAGCGAGGCTTCTTTCCATAAGTATTGAAAATGCAATGCTTTATAAAAAGGTGGGAAGGCTCGCTATTATTGACGACCTTACAGCATTGTTCAATGCCCGTTACTGCCATATTACACTTGAGAGATTAAGAAAGGAAAAACAAGAAACATTTTCAGTAATATTTCTTGACCTCGATTTCTTTAAACTTGTCAATGACCGGTTTGGTCATCAGATAGGTGGGAAACTATTACGGGAAATAGGAGAGATAGTGAAACGTGTGGCAGGAAGAAATGGCATAACGATTCGTTATGGTGGCGATGAATATGTTGTTATCCTCTCAAGGATTGATAAAGAAGTGACATCACGAACAGCAATGAATATATTAAATTTAATAAATACTACTGTTTTTCTAAAAGACGAAGGTATTAACTATCATATTACAGCGAGTCTTGGAGTTGCATCTTCACCTGAACATGCAACAAATGGAGAGGAAGTCCTCCAGCTTGCAGACAGAGCAATGTACTGGGTAAAAAATCATGGAAGAAATGGCATTAAGATTTACGACAGTGATGTAGTAGAAATATCAGACTATCCATTACCGGGCAAAAGGATGTAACCACTGCTAAATAGTAACTTAAAGAAAGTTAGACCTTTTGAAGAAATCCTTATTTAACGGGGTAAACCCAAATAACACACAGAGAGAAACAGTATGGAGTAAGTAGTAAAGAGAAAAAAGGATAAAAGGGAAATCTAAAAGGGTCTCATTGCGAGAATATTCTCATAATCACAAATGAATCAACCTCAACTTTAATAGAGGATAATTAAATACCTTCAGGGAACTTCAATATTTGATTTTTCTTGACTTTCAGTAAAAAAAATACTATATTAACAAAAATGTTAAGAAGGCTTATTTTTGCTGGTATGAAAGAAAAATACAGGATTATTAAGGTTATAGCTACGGAAGGAAAGGGCTTTAATAACGTTAACAATAGAAGGACACTCTGGGAATAGAAAGGAGGCTGCGAGGATTCTTGGCATCAGTTTACGGACATTACATAATAATATTAAAGAATGTGGAATAAAAGGATAATAATTATTTATGAAATCCATACATAGAGGAGTTAACATGAGTCAGATAAACTTATCAGAGAATGTAAAAAAAACTGTTTTCCTTTCTATCATTATTTTTACAGTTTTCTGCAGTCTTTCCAATTCAAGCAACTGGTTAAAAACCCTTAAGAATAACTCAGGAAAACTTAAAAAACACGTCTTTGAGCAGGAGAGAAAGATATTCGAAAGAGACCCTCTTGCAAAAAGATATATTTCTCAACCCTCGCGGAGAAATATACTTGGAAAGAAATTTGAGGAGAGACTAAATACCATGACGCCCGAAATGGCAAGACAGGTCCCTGAAACAATCCTAGTGCTCGTACTGAGAATAAACTTCCTTGAAGATACTACAATATTAACAACAGGGAATGGCAAGATGGTGCTTGAACCGGATACAACATATGGTCAAGAGTACGAAGACGGTAAACGGAATCTCTGGTATGAGCCTCCTCATGATTCTCTCTATTTTCATCACCAACTTGAAGCGCTCAGAAACTACTACTGGGATGATTCAAATCATAAACTTTGGATAGAGTGGAAGATTGTACCAGAGTCTAAAGATTCTTCATATACGGTTCCACATAAGATGACCTACTACGGCGATCCATACAATTTTGTTAGTGGACTTTTTAATCTATTGAAGGATGCTATTGCTGTTGCAGATACAGATTCACAGGCAGACATCGATTTTTCCGATTTTGATTCCTATATCATCTTCCATGCAGGCAGTATGTGGCAGACAGACTGGGGTGACAGTCCTTATGACCTTGCCGCAGTTTACATAGCTGGTGCTGAATACTTCTTCGGGGAACCTATCTTTGCCAACGACAGAACAGATACAATATCGGACGCAGTACTCTATTGCGAAACAGCAAAACAGGATGGATTAGCTGCATTCATCCAGGGAGGCCTTGCACATGAGTTTGGACATCAACTCGGTTTACCCGACCTTTACGATACATCAGGAAAAACTATGGGAGTTGGAGGCTGGGCACTTATGGGAACTGGCAATTGGAATATGGACGGTCTTGTACCCCCTCATACCTGTTCATGGAATGCTGCATTCGACTATATCATCCATCCCCATACAGCCCCTAATGATAGGCTCAGGTTTGTAGAACCAGTTGTCATTGACCATGACACAACAGGGATAGCAGTTTCATATATTGGAATTGTAGATACAATGATAAACGAGGTTGTTAAAATTCCAATAAATGCAAATGAATACTATCTTGTTTCTAATAGATATACCTATATGAATCCCGATACTTTTCGCACTTTTCCTCCTGATACTATTAACGGCGTTGTCGTTGATTCAAATGGTTTCAGGGTGTGGAAACAGGCTGTTCTGGTCAAGACAGATGATTACGATATCTCACTTCCTCCAGAGATAAACAGTGGCGGACTTGCAATCTGGCATATTGACGAAAATAAGATTGCTCTCGGTTTTAATGATTCAACGAATTCAATTAACGCAGGTAGCCCAAAAGGTATAGATATGGAGGAAGCAGACGGTGTTCAGGATTTTGAAAAACATTTCTGGGATGTTTACGATATAGATGCTGCATTCTACGGAACGCCTTATGATGTCTTTTTCGATGGTGGCGTTAATAAAGAATTCACCCCATCTACCACACCAAATACAGATGACAATTCAGGATGCAAAACCCATCTAAAAATTTACAATATATCTGAGCCTGGCGAAGTTATGACGTTTGATGTAAAATATGAATGGGGTGAAGAAGGCTTTCCACTCTTTCTCAAGGATGGCTTTGATGTCAATTCACCTATTGTATACGATATCGATGACGATGGCGAAAAAGAAATTATCATAGGAACGATAGGATATAAAGATACTATTGATACAGTTGCTGGGAGATTACTGATATTCAACAGTGATGGTTCTTCGTATACAGGTGATCCAGAAGGTGTCGTGGCTGAATTCATACATGGAGGATACTGGTATTATACCTATTCCACAGTCGGACTTGGCGACATTAATGGTGATGGAAGCACAGACATAATCTCAGCTGATACAGATGGAAGGGTATATGTCTGGCAGGCGGATAGTATAATTGGTAATCGCATCCTGCTCCTTGATACATATGAAACCAACGGTGCCATCATTACAACACCCCTGATTGCTGACATTGATGGAGATGGAATAGATGATATTGTGATTGGCTCTGACGATATGCGCATACACGCACTCACATTCCAGGATGATACACTAAGAACAATTCCTAATTTCCCTGTTATGCTTGGGCACTGGGTCTGGTCAACACCTCTATTTATCAATAACCATCTCTATACTCTTACAAACGACGGTCTACTTTATAAGATAAGCACGGATGGGGTGATTATATGGAAGAAACTTGAAGAGAGTCTAAGTTTTACAGCCTCATCCCCTGTTGCAGGAGATATGGACAGGGATGGAACGTATGAGATTATAGTTTCAACAGGAAGAGGAGAAATCAGTTCAATTGATGAAGATGGAAAGATAGAATGGCAGAGGACAATCAAAGATACAACATTCTATTCAACACCAGCAATATCAGACCTTGATGGAGATGGCTTTCTTGATGTGGTTCTTGCTGCAGGAACAAGAATTTATGCTTTTGATAAAAATGGTGCACTGCTTAATGGTTTCCCATTCGATTCTGGTGATTCACTCGGTATCCAGTCATCTATTACTCTTGGTGATCTGGATGATGATGAAAATATTGACATCCTCGTTGGTTCTCTCAATAACAGGATTTATGCTTATAATTTTAGAGGAGAAAACCTTGCAGGTTTTCCCCTCTCCTGCGGAGGAAATGCCTATTCAACTCCCAGCATAGTAAACCTTGATAACGATACGAAACTTGAGATTGTTGCCGCAGCGGATAATTCCGGTATATATGCATGGGAACTTCCATCAACATACAGAGAAAAAAACGTAACCTGGCCATTCATTAGAAGAGATATAAAACATAACGCAGTTTATCCTGATTCGCTCCTTCCTGATAAAATTCAGATATTGCAGGATTTAATTTCTAAAAAGAGTTTTTATATCTACCCAAATCCTATTATTGGCAGTAAAGGGACAATCCGTTACAAACTTGGAGAGGACATAGAGAGGGTATCGCTAACGATTTTCAATGTCGCAGGTGACATCATGAGGGAGTTTCTCGGAAAAAATGAACAAGGATATAACGAAAATGAGGTTAATCTATGGGACATTGCTCCAGGTATCTATATATGTCAGATTGTTGTTGAAAAAGGTAAGGAAAAAGCTACCCATAATAAAAAGTTTGCCATCGTTAAGTAAAGGAGCTATTATGAAAAATATAGTCACTTCAATTATTATTCTTTTCATAGCCACTTCACTTTTTCCAAAAGAGATAGAAAAATTGGATGCAGTTGTGGGCAGTGGTATTATAAAACCTCCCAAAAAGTCGATGCCAAAGGCAATGATGTACTCAATTATGCTGCCAGGATGGGGTAATTTCTATGCAGGCAATAAAGGAACAGGAAAAGTGCTTTTAGGTGCGGAGATTGCGATATGGCTTGGATATTTCGGTTTCCAATACTATGGTAATATTCAAAAGGATGACTACATGCTGTATGCACATGAAAAAGCAGGAGCAAATTTCTCACGGAAAGGCGAAGATTATTACGATGCAGTTGAGGTTCACTGGACAAGCGAGGAATATAATAGATATGTAATGGAAGACGCGCGACTTCTCTATCCCAATGATCCCGAATTACAGAATCAGTATGTTCAGGAACACGGATACTTTGGAAAGGATGGATGGGAATGGAATGGAGAGAGTGTATTTATGAGGTATAGAAGGATGAGGATTTCAACAAGAGAAACATTTCAGAGAGCGTCCTTCATGACAGGTTTTGCAATTCTTAATCGATTATGTGCTGCAATCACATCCTCAAGGAATGTCCGCAACTACAACAAAAGAATAGAAGAGATTAAATGGGGTGTTGAATTTCTACCAAACAGGGTTAGTATAGTCTATAGATTCTAAGTAACACTTCATTGTAATAATTAAATAAGTGGGGTTTCCAGCCTCACAAAACCCTTTGGTAAGGCAAGATACCTTACCTGTTATTCTTAATAACTCATATGGAAATATTAGAGAGAATTGGCTATGCTGTGTGTCATCAATTACCCGAAAAAAGCATATTTATTGAGGGAAAACAATTACCCGTCTGCGCACGTGATACAGGTATCTATTTTGGTTCTCTCATCTCGCTGTTCTTTATTCTTTTCTCAAGAAGAAGAAGGAGCAACAGCATCCCTGTCCCATATATCTCTTTTACCTTCGTCTTTTTTATGTTGCTTATGGGAGTTGACGCAGTTTCATCCTATGTTGGCTTCCGAGAGACAACAAACAGCATCAGACTCTTAACAGGACTTCTTGTTGGAATATCACTTCCACTTTTTATGTATCCCATACTCATAGATAACCTTTTCGAGAAACATGATGAAGAACATATTCTTAAAAGCTGGTATGAATTATTATTACTGCTCTTTCTTGTCATTTCATCCTATCTTTTGATCTTATACTTCAATGTTCAACTATACTATCCTGTTGCATTTGCGACCGTTATAGGTATAGGAGCTCTTCATTTCTTGCTGCTCTGCACGTTGATTAGCTTCTTTGTGTTTAACTTTAACATCAAGAGCAACATAAAAAAAGCATTACTAATTTTTCCACAAAGTTTTATCCTGCTTTTCGCTGAATTTGTAATACTCACAAAACTCCATAACCTTGTGAGCAAGTGATATGAAAAACACTATTAAACCACGTCATTGCGAGCCCAACGAAGTTGGGCGTGGCAATCTCATACTGCCTGAGAGAGAATATGAGATTGCTTCGCATCAGCAGAGCAAGAAGAAGCACTCGCAATGACATATAAGGTACTAATTTTTTCTTGAAAGGAGGTGATCGAATGGGAGAAGAAGAAAAAAAATACGAGGAACCTACCAAACCTACACCATCAGGCGGCGAAGTTTCTGGCGGTCTTAAAGCACTCTTCATTATCCTCGCCATCCTCTTCCCAATCGTTGGTATCATACTCGGCATTATCTGGTTAACAAAAAAGACTAAGGAAGAGAAGGCACTTGGAAAACTGACACTTATCATAGGGATAATAATGATGGTTCTAAGCTGTATCTGCTGGCTTGTCATGATCGGATTTGGCGTCATGGGTGGACTCATTGAAGAAATAAGTATGTTGTTACACTTTGTTGTAACAGCTTAGATACATCTGACTTAATGGGTAGGTTTGATTTTTTTTCTCAAACCTACCCTCCATTCCCCAATTAAGCACTAAGTAGTAGGCAAAAATAAGTGATTAAATCATAATTCCTAATTTCTAATTTCATATTTTACAGGGCTCCCAATGACATAGTGGAGAAAACCTATGCAGCAAAAGATAGATCATAAATGGAACATTACTCTAAAAGAAGCTAAACAAATTCAGAATTCCTTGAAGGAAAGAGTAAGAATACAGCCGCTAAAAAAAAAGATACACACAGTTTGTGGAATCGATTCTGCCTTTGAAAAGAAAAAGGGTTTATGTTTCACTGCTGCTGTTCTCATATCTTTCCCGGAGATGGAGACCCTTGAAGAGCTCTATGTTGTAGATAAATTACAAACTCCTTATATCCCCGGCTTTTTAAGCTTTAGAGAAGGACCTTCTATTATTAAGGTATTGAACCGACTAACATCAATCCCTGATCTTCTTATGCTCGATGGACAGGGTATAGCACACCCAAGGATGTTGGGGATTGCGACCCATATTGGAGTGCTTTTCGACATTCCTGCCATAGGCTGCGCAAAATCAAGATTATTAGGCACATATGATGAAGTGGGTAAAAAAAGAGGGGATTTTTCTTTCCTCCTCGCCAAAAAGAATAAAAGAATTGGAGTGGTGCTTCGAACGAGGGATAACGTAAAGCCGCTTTTTGTATCACCAGGTCACCTCATTGATATAAAAGCATCTATGGAACTCGTTCTTGATACAGCTAAAAAATTCAGGCTCCCTGAACCTACAAGGCTCGCAGACAAACTATCTAAAAAGGCAAAGAAACTTTTAGCCCAAATGATAGAATATAAAAATGATATAAAAAGGAAAGACCTTGATTAACTCCAGAAAATCGCACAGCGAAATTGCTTCAGTTGAAATTATGGAAGAATACTCACGGAATATTAAAAGAATAGGATTTATACCATAACCCATATGCCATTCGCAATAGCCAAAAGGCAGACACACAGGTCTGCCCCTACACAGCAATTTTCAAATGTGTAAAAGACAATCACTGTTCTTTTAGTTTTAACATTATGCAGGCGCCGTAAACAGCTTCGATGTCCACATCCTTGCATTTCTGCAGTGTTGCATCATTGTATGTTCCTGGCTGCAACCACATGACGTCAATGCCTAACCTCTTACATTCATCAATTAGTTTATCAGTGGCCCTTGGTGGCACAACAGCAACCACTACTTCTGGTTTTTCTGGAATTTCAGAGATTGATGAAAAACAGAATACTCCATCAATACTATCATATCGTGGGTTTACGGGAAATACCGTTTTATCATAGTTCTTAATTGTTTTATATATCTTATAGCCAAATTTCTCTTTATTACGAGTTGCACCTACAACAGCATACTTGTTATATTTTCTTAACACTTCCGTTGGATTCATTAATGTTATTCTTGGGTTATTGGATAATTGGTTAGCAAGCAATTAATCATTCCTAGTTATTTGATGTATGTCTATAGTTTTGCGTCGATATTTACGTAATATTTTCAGTTCCCAATTTCCAATTACTTAGTTACATAATTACAATAAATGTATGGAGAGGAGCGTAAGCCGGATTCTGTTTGGATGGTCATCTATCTAAGCGACCTACCCGAGGGTCAAGCGAGCAGGACTACTCTTCCCTCCTATTCGGTCTTGCACCGGGTGGGGTTTACAAAGCACCTCATATTTCTATGAAGCCTGGTGTGCTCTTACCACACCGTTTCACCATCGCCTGTGTCTTTAATAAGACCATCGGCAGATTACTCTCTGTTGCACTATCCATCGCCTCACAACGCCTCCGTGTTACGGAGCACCCTGTCCTGTGGTGTCCGGACTTTCCTCCCCGGCAAATACCGGAGCGACCATCTGCTCCTCTCCATGTAACTCTATAAATATAACCAGAAAAAGTGTGAATGTCAAGAAAATAATGAAAGACGGCAGAGGATTAAGCTTGCCCTGAACTTGTTTCAGGGGTGAGGGTGAAATATGAGATTGCCGCACCTGCCTTCGACAGGCTCGCAATGACGGGTTCACTGAGTATTTTCGCATGAACTGGAAAATTCTAGTCTAGCCCGACATGCGCAATTTACTCGTCAACTTAATTGAAAAATGAATCTATGGGATCTC
>SOIS01000221.1 GCA_004375965.1 Candidatus Cloacimonadota bacterium
TACGGTATAAAATCACTTTTCTTATTCAATCTGAGAATAAAAGAACAGAGTAACTTTGTGATATTCTCCAGGTCCTTTAGATTTACAAGTTCAACAGGTGTATGCATATATCTATTAGGAATACTCACAAGACCTGTTGCCACACCAGCCTTAGTAAGTTGAATTACATTTGCATCTGTGCCTGTAGCCCTCGGTGCTCCTTCAATCTGGTAAGGTATTTTTTCTTCCTTTGCAGTTTTTACAAGAAGGTTAAAAACCTTTGGATTGATGTTGGGTCCCCTTGCTATTACAGGTCCCTCACCCATTTTGATATCACCAACCCTTTTCTTCTCAACCGAAGGAAAATCCGTTGCAAAGGTTACATCTATGGCAATACCTACATCGGGTGAGATTCCGTATGCACTTGTTTTCGCACCCCTAAGTCCAATCTCTTCCTGCACCGTTGCCGTGCCAAAAACGGATGCTTTTGGCTTTTTTGAGGAGAGTAATCTTAATGTCTCGCTCACGACAAATGCACCTGCTTTATCATCGAATCCTCTTCCGACTACCATATTACCATTCAGAACCTCAAAACCAACTGCTGGCACCGCAGGGTCTCCTGTGCTTACTTTAGACCTTACTTCTTTTTCATTCTTTGCACCAATATCAATCCATAATTGGTCAATCTTCGCTACCTTTTCCCTTTCCTCCCGTTCGATAAGATGAATAGGTTTCTTTCCAATTACACCAAGAACTATTCCCTTCTTTGTCTTAATCCAAACCCTTTCCCCTGGTACAAGATGAAGGTCAATACCCCCTATAGTTGAAAAATATATAAACCCTTCCTTATCTATATACTTAACCATATAACCAATTTCGTCAATATGACCAGCAAGCATTACCTTCGGTGAACCATCCTTGTTTAAAACACCGATAGAATTGCCGTGTACATCTGTTTTAACCTCATCAACAAAGGATTTTGTCCTCTGTTTCCATACTTTCATTGCATCTTCTTCAAAACCCGAAGGACTAAAACTGTTTGATAGATTTTTTAAAAACTCCACAGATTCTCTTTTCATCCTCTCTCCTTTCTTTGGTATAAAGAAAATTTACTGGAACCTATTTACTACTTTTTTAATTTTCATTCTCCATCTTAAATCCACGCAGGCTAACCTGTCCACCGAAGCTCCAGCGTAGGTGGAAACCTGCGGCTACCTTAACATATCATCTGACAACTGACATCTGTGAAACCCACTTAATCTTTGCATTTCTTATGTGACGGGCTATCATGGTCACACTGACTTTCTCCAACTGTAAGCTCACCTTTTACAAAATCTTCTATGACCTTATCCACAGGTCCTGCTGCACCGATGATAGTTTCAATCTTGTATTGAGCAAAAAAACCCTGAGCCCTTGGCCCCATCCCTCCTGCTATAATACACTCTACGCCTCTTTCTGAAAGAAATGCAGGCAGTACCCCAGGTGCGTGTCCTGGATTTGGAATCCTCTCCTTCTTTATAACACTTGCATCCTCTATATCCACTATGGTATACTCTGGACATCTACCAAAATGGGACGCAACATTCAATCCATCTGTAGATATGGCAATTCGCATTATCTACCTCCTCCTTATCTCTGGTTTTAAAGCAACCTTTATATTGAGTGTGTTTGAAACCATACACTCATTTTTTGATTTAAATAAAAGCTCTTTTATCTTATCTGTAGTGTTACTATCATCTATTATAACTACAGGTTTTACCCCGATTCTTTCGAACTTAAATGTACCGTTGACCAACTGTGCCTTTCCCACTGCTTCGCTTTTGTAAGAAGAAATTTTACAATTATTTTTTTCAAGAAGGTCAAGGAATGTTGTCATTATGCATACCTCTACAGAGGCAAGAAACAGATGTTCAGGCGACCAATAGACAGGTTTACCACCAAACTCTGGGGGACATCCAATTCGGATATCATGTTTTTGAGATGCCTTCAGAACTCCCTCTTTTCCATCTTTCCACTCTGTCTCTATCCTGTATTCATAAACCCTTGGTGTAAAAGAGCGTTTCCTTTCGCTAAACCATCCCACGTTTGCAAATGGTTTTGCATCTATATCAGGAATATATGGTTTTATATCTATTACAGGGGTACAGTCAATTGCATCCAAACCCTTTACCTTCAAGATATTATTTTTTCTTTCAACAAGTTCAACTATCGCGTAACCAAAAGGTGTTGGTCTATTGGGTGACCTTGTTGCAAAAAGCCCATGTTTTTCTGTGTCCCAGGGAGTAGTGATAGATAACGAGAACCCTTCTGATTTATGAAGCAGATAAAAGATGTGCAGGTGTGAAAAACCCTCTATATCTTTAAGTCCATCAATATATTCATCAAATATCTCAATCTCTGAGATATCTTCTTTCCCCTGACTTGGTGCATCCTCTCTCGTTTTATAGATAGATTTTATTACACCAATTGTTTTTATACTATTTACTCTCATAATATGTCTTACCTTTAAAATTCAAGTTTTTAATTATACCATTTTTTGTAAAAAAATCAAGATATTTTATTACCTCATTTCTGTTTATACCTAAAGATGCCGAAATTTCAGATAAAGTAACAGGTCTTCTCTTTATTAACTCCAAAATCCTCTTTTCCTTTTTTTCAGAAGAAACCTCCTGTCTTTTTCTTACAAATTCAGAAATGATTTCACAATTTTCATCAATTAAATCTTTAATGTTCCTCAATTCTTCAATGCTTAAGGGAAAAGCAGATTTATCACTTGGGGGTCGAACAACGGTATTCAACTGAATCTTATCATATGTAGTTTCTGCTATTATTGACTTGAAACGTTCTATTTCCTTCCTGCTATCATTTACATCTTTGACCAACATAATCTCGACCCAGATTCTTCCTTTGAATTCCTCTCTAAAATCGAGAAGACCTTTAACAACTCTGTCAAAGCTGATAGAGGAATGTGGACGGTTTATTATCTTAAATGTACTCTCACGCGCAGCATCGAGAGAAGGGACTACAAGGTCAGCAGGAAGCAGAGCCTTTCTTATACTTTCTTTATAAAGTAGGGAACCATTCGTTATAATAGCAACGGGGATATCTGTTATCTTTTTTATCTCCCTGATAAGGCTTCCAATGTTAGTATTGAGTGTAGGTTCACCAGAACCAGAAAAGGTGATATAGTCAATTTTCTGTTGAGTAGAAATCGCTTTTTTAATCTGTAATAGAACTTCTCTGCTTTCAATATACTCCTTCCTTTGAATTGTTTTCTTTGTTGTTTTACCCAGTTGACAGTATATGCAGTCATATGTGCAAACCTTGTAAGGGACAAGGTCTACCCCAAGAGAAAAACCGAGTCTTCTTGATGGTACAGGTCCGTATATATATTCTCTTATTTTATTACTTCCTTGCACCAAAAATCCTTGTTCCTATTCTCACAATGTTTGCACCCTCCTCTATTGCAATTATATAAGAATTTGACATTCCCATAGAGAGATATTTCATTTCTATATTGGGTATATGTAATGATTTTATCCTTTCAAAAACCTTTTTTGTCTCCACAAAAAAAGATCTTGCATCCTCAGGGTCTCCAAACATTGGACCCATTGTCATTAGCCCTATTACCTTTATATTGGGAAAATAGGAAATCTTTTTTATAAGTTCTTCTGCATCCTCAGGGAAAACACCCGCCTTCTGTGTTTCTCTCCCGCTATTAATTTCTACCAGTATTGGCATAACCTTATTCAGCAATGCACATCTCTTATCGATTTCTTCTGCGATCCTAAGAGAATCAACAGTCTCAATCATATCAATAAATTCTACAATTTTCTTTACCTTGTTTCTCTGAAGGTGTCCAATAAAATGGTATTTAACCTTATCACCAATAATGTCTGCCTTTTTCTCTGCATCCTGGGCATAGTTTTCCCCTATTACCTGTAATCCTGCATCAACTGCCTGGAGTATCTCTTCCGGTGTTCTTGACTTTGTTGCAGCAACAAGCAATACACCTTTTGGTAATTCATCGAGAAACGCCTTAACATTTTCTTTTATCCCCATTTAAAACCTCTCTTTCCCAAAACTCTTTAACTACGGATTAACAGACAAAGCAATCCTATACCTACTACTGTCAATATGAGATTGTCTCCTCACTTTGTTCG
>SOIS01000103.1 GCA_004375965.1 Candidatus Cloacimonadota bacterium
CTTAGATCCTTCCTCACTCCCTTTATTGTCTGGTTTTGTGCAGAGCACGGATTTTTGGGTTGCCTTAAATGTTTTTTCAATCTATTCAACGATATCTTCTAAGTCAAGGACAATCCAGGTTTCTCAAATAGAGGTGGTTCTTTTGGAGGAAAAATGATGATTAAAAAATGTTTAGGAGGTATTCGTCCCTGTCAATTGAGGTGTAGGTAGTAATATCAGGGAGACCACGTGATCTTCTTGCAAAATCAAATACCTTATCATAATCAAAGTGTAGTCCTGTCTTCTGGTAGTATCTTTCTAAAACCCTCTTTGGTCTGAATTCCTTAAACTCACATGGGATAGAAAGGGTTGGAATATCGGCTTCTTTAATTGCTTTTAGAATATCGTCGCTGTTATACCTGATTATAGGCCTGAAAACTGTGTAGCCTTCCTTCATCTTCAGCAAAGGATAAAAACGCTGGGCTGTTTCCAGGAATCTTTTATTATTTTCAGCATTAACAGAATTTGAAAAAAGATCGTTCAGGATATGTTCTATGGAATAGCTGACAATATCCCAGAGACTGTAGCTGGTTACAAGGACAAGGCTTTCCCAATCATCGATCAGGTTGGTCAGCATAGTCTTCAGCATCTGTTTTCTTAGTTTTTGACAGCGGAGACATGGGTTCACCTCATTCCTTATATAGTCATCTGTCTCACCCAAATCATGCCACTGTATCCCTATACCTCTTCTATTCCAATAGGACTCGATCATTTTCTTTTCTTTACCTGGGTATCTGTGAACCGGGTAGGCTCCAGCATGTGCTGAAAAATCAAACCCAAATTCCTTCCCTGCCCTTAAGATAAAATCCATGGCAAGGGATGAATCCTTGCCCCCTGAAAACAACATCATTACATTCTTATTAGAGAAAGTTTCCAGTATTGTTTTGTGATTTTCCTTCCACTGATGATAGTCTATAGCTGAGCTCATACCTGCTTCCATTATGAGGGATTAGAGATCGATAGGTTGGGAGAGCCGTTGCTTAAACGGAGTAGGCTGTCTTTATTTATCTTTACACCAAGACCGTAGCCATCTAAGGGACCTGCTTTACCGCCCAGCCCGAAAGATACATTCTCAATAGTAATATTCTCCTTTAACAAAAATGCATCATACGAACCATCATAGTAAACAGCATCACGACAGAGGAGACTTAGTGCCCTTCCTGCAGCAGAAAGAATGCCTGATTCGCCTAACTGACAGCCGATCTGGAAAGAAAGCCCCCTAGTACGCAAACGGTCGATTATCCTGAGTGATCTTCGAAAGCCACCACATTTAGACAATCTGACATTTACTATTTTATAATTTCCCTCTTTGATAATTCTTTCCACATCTTCCAAGGAACATACAGACTCATCGGCCATCAGGATTACACCATAATTTTGCATTATCTCAGCAAATTCGGCAAGGCCTGGATCGCCAGGCATCATTGGTTGCTCAACAACTTTCACATTGTACTTCTTAATGAGGGGTGCATGGTTGTAAGCAGTTTCATGATCCCATGCACCATTACTATCTATCCTTAAATCGCAATCATTTCCAAGGACCATCCTCACTGTTTCAATCGTCTCTTTATTTTGTTCAAATTCTTTTCCCATCTTGACACGGAGCTTATTAATTTGCATTTTCTTAATCAACTGACATACTTGCGCTATCCGCTGATTATTAGCGAGAGGGATTGCAGCTCCATAATAAATTGTGCTGGTGGAGAAATCTTTGGGAAAATATTCTATTATATTTATGTCTTGGCTCTTTCCCAGAGCATCCAAAAGAGCCATCTCAAGGGCGCAAATTGCTGCATTATTTTCCTTTCCCTTTGGTAAACTGTCTGTGAAATCCCATATCTGAGAAACATCATTAAACTCCCAGGGGAAAGAGTCTTTTTGAACCAAATTAGCCACACTCTTCCAGGCACTTTCTTGTGATTCCCCGGTGACATATAGCCTGGGTGCACCCTCGCCGTATCCTTTTATCTCTCCCTGATCGGCTATCACCTCCACTACGATATTATTGGCAGAAGACCCCCTCTTACGAGAATGGGAAAACTCACCTGAAAAAGGGAGAGATATCTCATAAACGTCAATCTTATCAAGTTTCATGACTTGTACTTCTTCACCTTATTTGATAATCGCACCGAAGGGTCAGTGGGAAGGTTTATAATAAATGCTGTTCCTTTGTTGACCTTGCTTTTGACCTCAATCGTCCCCTGATGATCCTGAATATTTTGATGTGCAATAAACAGGCCGAGACCCGTACCGTTATGCATATTGCTTTTATGTTTTGTGGTAAAATAAGGGTCGAATATCTTATTAATCTCAGATTGAGGTATTCCGATCCCATTGTCTTTAATCTCTATCCGAATACTTTTTCTCATTCTATTCATGGAGGAGTTTGAGGTTAAAACTTCGATCTTTCCACCTTTAGGAGTGAAGTCTACAGCATTGGAAAGGAGATTTAAAAAAACCTGTTTCATCTTTTCAGAATCTACTCTTACTTTTCCTATCGATGAATCAAATTTGCGGATAATCTCAATATCCTTTGCCTTGCATTGTGGAGAGATGAGGAAGATCATTTTATCAATCAGGTTGTGGAGATTGTTTAACTCAAAGCGTGATTCTCTTGTATTGACAAGATCAAGGAGCTCTGTAATCAAATTATTAACCCGATTTGTCTCTTCCAGGGCGATCTTATAGAACTCTTCCCTGAATTCTTCATCGTCGTATTTCCGTGGCAGCATCTGTATGAATGTACCTATCGCTGTCATGGGATTCTTGATCTCATGGGCCAGTCTTGCAGCCAGGTTACCTAAAAAGGAGAACTTTTCAGCCCTGCTCAACAAAGTATACGATTGTTTTAGCTCCATCATTTGTTCTTGGAGCCTGTTGTAAAGTCTAGCGTTCTCTATAGCAATGGCGATTTGGGGTGCAAAGATTTCCAGTGTTTCACGGGTTTCCTTTGGGACACCCTTCCTATCAACAGCGTCCGTGGCAATCACCCCGATCACCTTAGATCTGGTTATCAGAGGAACCACATATACTGATATGGGTTTCCCATGGGTCAAGATAATATTTTCCTTTCTCAGACTTGAACTTTTTACCTCTTGAACATACTCTGGCCGTCCTGTATTGGTAACTCTTGCCAGGATGTTACTTACTCGACGGAGGGGAACCCTGTAACTTCTAATCTCTTTCGGTACCTCACCATCAAAGCCAACACCGTATATATACTCGAGATACTCTTCCTCTTCATTCACAAGCATGATTATGGCACGATTTATTCGGCATACATTGGAGAGAATGTTCATAATGACACTTAAGAGTTGGTCCAAGTCGAGCACGGATAGTATGGCCTTTCCGGTTTCTTGTATGGCCAGGAGTTGCTTGATTTTTTGATTTAGCTCCACATTCAGACGGTTTACCTCTTCGTACTTTTGCTCAATTACCTCCTTGTCCTCCTCCATCTCTTTTATTGTTTCCATTAAAACAGATTTTGATGTGAAAAACCTGGAGAGAATCTCATGAAATCTGTTCCTGGCAGCCCATTTCAAATGGTACTCACAGTATGAGGCACCTTCAAAATAACAACATACTTCTTTAAGGTTGAGGGGTCTCCCTCCCCAGATGAGCGGTATAAAAGTATAAGCGCCTTGATTATATAGACATATATCTTTTGTTACATCCATTTGAGGATACCAATGTAATCTTACAACGGCCTCATTCCTCTTAATTTCCACCAGCTCTACCTTCTTGCTCCTGTTCCATTTGTCATTTAATTTTTGAAGGTTTTTAAGTGCCTTTTTGTATGACCAAAATGCCTTGACTATTATGCCTTGGGCATACCCCAGAGAGGTTTTTTCAACAGCATATTTGGCGATTTTATAGCCGGCCATTTTGTCACTAAAAATCAATCTGGCCCTCTCATATAATTTTGAAACTACGGTACAGGAAATCCAGTTATTAGGATCTCTTAAAAAACCTTCAGGATCAGAGAGGCTATCAATCTCAGGGTCAAGATTCCCCAGGAGGGCGGAACAGTCGCCATTATTATATTCCTTTACATAATCCAGGATGGCCCTGGAGTTTATGCAGCTTGTTTCTT